>JBDTZT010000655.1:0-3066 GCA_040005005.1 Actinomycetota bacterium | reverse complement strand
TGCCGATTTTATGGATTCGATTGTCGCCGAAACACTTGATCTGGTTTTTGAAGAAGTCGCGATTAACGACCATTCAAAATACATCAACAAAAAATTGCGCGAAACGAATTTCAGTAAAGAACTGAGCCTGATCGTCATCGCCATCCGGCGCAAATCGGGCGAGCTTTTCTTTCACCCGACCGGCGAATCGGTCATCGAAGTAGGGGATTTGCTGATTATCGTCGGCAAAGCCGATTCGGTGCAGAAACTTGTCGAAGCCAATAAATAGTCGTAAATGGTAAATCGTGAATCGTAAATTGATTTTCTTCGATTTACGATTCACGATTTACCATTTACGATAAAAATTATGAAAATTCTCGTAACCGGCGGCAGCGGATTTCTTGGAACGCATCTCCGCGAATATTTTGGCGCGGAAGATTTTTCGCGTCGTTCTAATCTTGACGTTTTGAATTTGCAGGACACGCAAATCGTGCAGGATTATGATGTCGTTATTCACCTTGCCGCCGAACTCGACAAATCGCCGGAAAATGCCGAAAGCGTTTTTCTGACAAACGTCGAAGGCACCATCAATCTGCTGCGTTCGATGCGCAAAAATTCGGTTTTTATTTTTGCTTCGACGAAGGACGTTTACGGACGTTTCGCCGATAATTACGCGGAAGTTCCGGAAACTTGTCCGGTTGTTTATTCGGGACAAGCCCCGCTCGAATGGTCAAAGCTGATTGCCGAAAAATACTGCGAATATTACGCCTATCAAAACGATTTCCGGTCGTGTATCTTTCGGCTTTCGACAATTTACGCCAAAAATTCCGAGGGCAACACGCCGAATTTTGTTTCGCACTACGCCGACGCGATAAATTACGGCGAAACTCTGCGGCTTCCGGCAAACGGTGCGCCGCGCCGCGACCTTCTGCACGTCAAAGATTTTGCCAAAGCGTGCGAAGCATTCATTGATTCCGTTCTCCGGCACGGACTTTACAATCTCGGCGGCGGCGCAAAAAATGTTTTGAACTTGCGCGAATTGGTCAAAAAGCTCGAAGAAGTTTCCGGCTTGCAAGCCGTCATTGACGAAGAAAATCCATTGCCTGCGCCAATTCCGATGAATTACGTTTCAGATTTATTACTGGTTACGCAGGAACTCGATTGGAAGCCGGAAGTCAGTTTGGATGAAGGATTAAAGACTTTATTTCACTGAAATTTCTGCGCCTTTAAAAGACCTTGATTTTCAATGTCGTAAATAATATAAGTTGAATAATTGCGGTAATTTCCCACTTTTGCCTCGTCAACTATCGAAACGATCAAATCAGTTTTTTCGTTGTTGTTGACATCCGTTTCCGCAATTACACTGACGGCAAAATTCCAATCTTTGGTATCGGAAATCACCGCCAAAGGTTCAATCTTCGGCAGCATATTTTCTTTTTGGCTTTCAAAGGTTGATTTATCGTCAAGCCGCGGACCCAATGAAGACGGAAAACTTTTCAAATCCAAACGGCTGTAAATTTCCTGTCCATAATTCACTTTGCTTTTAGATTCACTCGAAACCTTATCCGAATTAGCTGATTTTTTGAGAATTTTAAGCGCATCGCAAATCATATATTCAGAATGATAAAGCATATTGACAACTTCTTCTTTTATTTCCGATTTTTCCGATTCGCGCCAATATTCAGTGCAATTGGAAACCTCACCGCCGGATTCAAAACTGAGTTTCGGCCGCTTTTGAGCAATGCTTGTCTCATAATTTTTGTAGGCTTCGGCTAACTTTTCGTCATAAATGATTGTTTTCGTTTGCGATAAACCTTTTTCGCAAGCAACTCCGGCAAAGATGATCAGAAAGACAAACCACCAGCCGATAATCGGCAGCAGTTTCCACATAGATTCTTCGTGCTTGATGATTTGATCCAACAAATCGGCTTCTTTGTTGCGTCTGGTCGGATATTTATCTTGAAAATTTCTCAATATTTTGACCGATTCTTCCCAATTTTGCGCTGAAACCGCTGTCCAAAATTTCGGCGCTTTGCTCGACAAATCGCCGTATTGAAACGAAACCGAGGCAATCACGGTTTGGGCTTGCGAAGGCAGATCGTCGAAAATTACGTTTGCCTTATTATCCGGTGAATTTAGATATTTTTGTTTCAACGCGGGAACTTTTTGGGCTCTGACGGCATTATCAATTTCGGTTGCTTCGGCGTCGGTCACTGTCAATGGGTTTGTTTTAAGAAAATCTGCGGCATCTTTCCCTTTTTTCCCCAAGTAAGGTTTAAATTTTGTGACAAGGGCGGAAGAAAGTCCAAGATTTGTCAGATCTGTTTCGTTTCTTTGTCCCAAATCAAAACCGGTGGCAATCGTCACGCCGCTGTTGCTCCCCGCAGCATCGGGTACATAGCCGGTTGTAACACCTTTGCCTTCAAGACTTGCAATAAAATCCCAATCAATGCTTTCGGCCATGACGGTTTCTCCTAAATATTCGGTTTAATTTCGATAGTATGACAATATAATATTTGACGATTGGTAGTATATAAATTTTTACGATGAAAATATATGTGCGGGGAACAAATTGGGTTGGCGATGCGGTAATGACGATTCCCGCGCTTCGCCGGTTGCGGCGGATTTTCCCCGCCGCCGAAATAACGCTTCATACGCGCAGCTGGGCCGAAGGAATTTTCCGCGATGCCGCAATTTTTGATGAGATTCTCACTTTCGATAAAACCAAATCCAAAATCAAAGACGCGCTCGTTCAAGCCAAAGAACTGAAAAACCACGAATTCGATCTAGCCGTGTTGTTTCCGAATTCGTTTGAAACGGCATTGGTCGCCAAAATGGCGAAGATTCCGCGCCGCATAGGTTATTCAAAGGAAGGTCGAAGTTTTCTGCTGACCGATTCGTTCGAAATTCCCGCCTGGAAAGACGAACGGCACGAAGTTTTTTATTATTTAAATTTGGTCGCCGAAATCGAAAAGGAATATTTCGGCACGAAAACGGTTTTAGAGATTGAACCGCGCATTGAGTTGGCGGTTTCAGGTGAAAGAAGAAGCGAAGCGCGAAAGATTTTGGAAGAAAACGGCGTTGATT
>JBDTZT010000654.1:0-3066 GCA_040005005.1 Actinomycetota bacterium | reverse complement strand
CGCGTTTGTGTTCGACGAGGCGTTTCGCTTTTTCGATGACCATATCGGCAACCTGCACGTGGCGCGTCGGCGGTTCGTCAAAGGTTGAAGAAATAACTTCGCCTTTGACCGAACGCTGCATATCGGTAACTTCTTCGGGACGCTCGTCAATCAGCAGCACAATCAGCGTCACTTCGGGATGATTTTCCGTCACCGAATTGGCGATTGTCTGCAAAAGCATTGTTTTACCGGTGCGCGGCGGCGCGACGATCAAGGCGCGTTGTCCTTTACCGATGGGCGTCACAAGGTCAATTACGCGAGCCGAAATATTATCGGTCGTCGTTTCCATACGAAGTTGTTCGTCCGGGTAAAGCGGCGTTAGATTATCAAAGAAAATTTTCTCGCGTGATTGTTCGGGTGCTTCAAAGTTGATGGCTTCAACTTTAATCAAAGCAAAATAGCGTTCGCCTTCCTTCGGCGGACGAATCTGCCCCGAAATCGTATCACCGGTGCGTAAATCGAACTTTCGAATTTGCGACGGGCTGACATAAATATCATCTGGACCCGGCAAATAGTTGTATTCCGGGGCGCGCAGAAAACCGAAGCCGTCGGGTAGAGTTT
This sequence comes from Actinomycetota bacterium, assembly GCA_040005005.1. Taxonomy (GTDB): domain Bacteria; phylum Acidobacteriota; class Blastocatellia; order Pyrinomonadales; family Pyrinomonadaceae; genus JAFDVJ01. The sequence continues at coordinate 2,466 of JBDTZT010000654.1, read as the reverse complement.
CGAGAACGCCTTCCGAGAAAATCAAACCGCTTTTTTCGGTCTGTGCGGCGAGAACCTTGAAAATTAATTCCTGTTTCCGCATTCCCGACGCACCTTCAACGCCCATTTCCTTGGCGACGTGCGTCAGTTCCGAGATTGACATATCTTTCAGATTCGCCAAATCCAGAATTGCGGTGACAGGCGGTGTATTTTCTCTTCGCTTTTCGTTGACAGGTTTTGGAGTTTCCGTCGGCACCGGTGTTGTTTCGATTGCTTCTGGTATTTCTACCTGTTCCTCCGATTTACCGTTTGAGCCTGGTTCTTGCGGTTTGCCCTTTTTGGTTATCTTCGGTTTTGTTGTCTTGGTTGCCATGTTTATTTACGCTTGTTGCGGGGATTAATTTTTGTAGTTACGTTCAGATTCTATACGTTTCTTAAAAGGCTTTAAAACGTCCCTTTGACACTTGAAATACCAAACTCGTTGTGAAATTTTGTATGGAAATTTCCGTTGCAGTGCTATGAACTAAGCCCTCGAGCTTTCGCAAAAACCCTTGAGTTTTTCGGAATGTATAATTATTACAGACTTTACTTGAATAAATCAAGCAAAAAAGTAAAAAAAGTAAATCGTAAATCGTAAATGGCAGGTGGTAAATTAAAAAACACCAATTTTAGCTGAAATTTCCGATTCGCAAACTCAAATTTTATACCGTTTACTATTTCAATGCTTGTTCAATTTCATGCCAGACGGCATCTCTGCCTTTACCGGTAGTTGACGAATATGTAATGATTTTTTTATGAGGTAAAACCGCTTCAATTTCTTCCAACGCCTTTTTTAATTTGTTGTTCGATAATTTATCGGCTTTGGTGGCGACGACCAGACTTTGTTTTTGATGGTATAAAAGCCATTCGTTCAAATCACAGTCAAGCGCGGTCGGTTTATGACGCGAATCTATTAATTGGATAAAGAGTAGGAGTTCGCTCCGTTTTGAAAGATATTCCTCCGCCATTTTTCCCCAATCCTGCCGCATTGTTTTGGAGACTTTGGCATAGCCGTAGCCGGGCAAATCAATAAAATAAAACGCTTCGTTGACCATAAAGAAATTGATGCTTTGCGTTCGGCCCGGCGTATTCGAGGTACGCGCCAAACCTTTGCGCTGCAACAATGAATTTATCAATGAAGATTTTCCGACATTCGAGCGTCCCAAAAAAGCAATTTCGGGCAAACCGTCGGTCGTCCAGTGTTCTTCGGCAAACGCGCTCTTGATAAATTCGGCAGATGTTATTTTCATAAAAGATTAAGGATGAAGAACGAATCAAAAAATTTCAAGTATAAAACCGCTATTCATCCCTCGTCTTTCATCCCTTCGCTGCTTCCGCGCGGGCCTTAATCATGCGTTTAATCATTTCGCGCCGCGATGCGAGCATTTCCTTCGCGCCTTCTTGTTTCATAATCAGTTTTTCGAGATTCGCCAGAAATTTCAGATTGCCGTAGGTTTCTCTGAGTTCTTGCAAAAACGGTTCCACCTTTGAAAAAACAATGATATGTTCGCCGGCTGTTTCGGCAAACATTTCCTCGTCAATCGCGCCGTGATTAACAAAACTCGCCGCCATATCCCAATATGATATAACCATCCGAAGCTTTGCCGACGATTCCGGATTTATCGTTGCCTGCATATATTCTTCCATACTTTCGGGACAAAAAGTCACGAACCAACTACGCGCCTCGCGCATTTTTTCCTCACGCCGCAAATCATACAGCTTCATTATCAAATCCGCTGATTCTACTTTACTCATAATTTTCTCCTTTTTGTATTTTGAAAAGTCTTTTGAAAACTTAAACCGAATATTTGGGCAAGTCAAATATTCATTATTTTTTTCTCTAAAAATCGATCAAATCTTTTAACTTTCACACATCATTCAGCGCTTCAACACCCGGAAGCGCGTCGCCGGCGAGAAATTCTAAGGTTGCGCCGCCGCCGGTTGAGATGTGCGAGATTTTATCGTCCAATCCGGCTTGATTTATGGCGGAAACCGAATCACCGCCGCCGACAATTGAGGTCGCGCCTTTTTCGGTCGCTTCGGCAACCGCTTTGGCAATCGCAATCGTTCCTTCGTCAAACGGTTTTTCCTCGAACATTCCCATCGGTCCGTTCCAGACAATTGTTTTTGCGCCTTCAAGGGCGTGTGCGAAAATCGCTTGTGTTTCGATCCCGATGTCCAAGCCGACAAGTCCGGTGTTGGTAAATTCGACTGGAATCGTTTTGCGCGAATTGATCGGGTCGTAAGAATCGACAACCTGGTGGTCGGTCGGTAAAATCAGTTCAACGCCGGCATCTTCCGCCATTTTTGCAATCTCCAGAGCTTTCGGCATCATTTCGTCTTCGACCAGCGATTTGCCGACGGTCATCCCGTTTGCTTTGAAAAATGTGTAAGCCATCGCGCCGCCGATCAGCAGTTTATCAACATTGCGTTTGATCAATGATTCGA
>JBDTZT010000653.1:0-3069 GCA_040005005.1 Actinomycetota bacterium | reverse complement strand
GAAATAATTTCGCCGTTAATCGGACTGACGATTCGCGCCGTCGCGTTGCATTTTGAATCTTTGCCGCCGGAAAACGAAACATAAACAGCCGCTACCGCCAAAACCACCGCTAAACCGCAAACCGCACCCGTAACTCCGAGAATTACCGGAAGTTTGGAAGATTTTCCGGCATCGTCCGCCGATTTTGCTTCTTTGTCTGATTCAGATTGGGCAGTATTGAAAGCGTCGTCGGCATTTTCCGGCGTGTCATCGTCAGCAACAAATTCAACAATGACGGAATTTCCGAGCGTGATAAAATCGCCGTCGTTCAAATCCGTCTCGCCTTCGACTTTTTGACCATTGACGGTTGTTCCGTTACTGCTTCCCAAATCAGTCACGATAAACTTGCCGTCTTTAAATGCAATTTCGGCGTGATTGCGCGAGATATTTGTATTATCGGGAAAAGAAACGGTGTTATCCGTCGTCCGGCCGAACGAGGTCGCGTCCGCGCCAATGGTCAATTCTCTTTCGTCAAATTTTAATATCGCTCGTGCCATTTTTTTTGAGAAAAATAGGGAAAAGATTTTAGAAAATCGCGACTGTTTTTGCCTTTTTCTAAAGTTTTCCCGTTGGTTTATTTCTTCATTTTACCGAGAATGAATGTTTCGATTATCTCCTCGTTGTCTTTCGGATTAATGTTGACAATCCGCATCGCAAACGGCGTGTCGCCTTGTTGCGAAACCAAATCCTCACCCGAATCTTCAATCAAATCAATCAAAGTTTTTGACTCGATTTTTCCGGCGCTCATCAAATTCGTCAAACTAACCCGTGTGTTTTTGACATCATTCGGCAAATCAATTAATGAATCACGTGTAAAAATAAGCGTGAAATACTCTTGGGGCGATTGGTCGTATGGAAAAAGCGTCAAAGCACATTCACGCGGGTCGGGAACATATTCCTTCGGACAATTGCGCGGTAAAACATATTCGACATTAGCTTTAACCAGATTGCTTCCATTATTAACGAGCGTTGTCGGGAAAATAATTTCGCCGTCCGCTTCGGGCGCCGCCTGCCGGATAACGTAAAGATAGCCGGACTGATTGGCCTTGATTGACATTCGCAAACGGTCGTTCGGCGTAAAAGCGGCAATCGGATTGACTTCCGTTTCCTTGCCTTCTTTATCAACCGTCAAAAGCCGCAGCTGCGCTGCCAAGAGCGGAACCTGAATCGTTTTGACGATCTTTTTTACGGTTTTCGGATTTTTCGAGACGGTTGATTTTTTGTAATTCGTGCGGCTTTTTTTCTCGACGCGCACAATCGTTACTTTCCGCGTAATATTAATTTTCTTTGAGACGGGTTTGGCTTTCGGTCGGATGGTCGTTTTGGCTTTTTGCTTGACGACCATCACGTCGTCAATTTGTGCAAAAACGCCCGAAACGCCGGCAAGCAAAATCCAAATTCCCAAGCCGAAAATTATAAATTTGAGTTTCAATCTGTTTTTATTTCTTCCTGTTTTAAAATTCATTCTCAATTTCCTCGCAAGTTTTCTGACGCTTGCGGCGTATGTTATTTGCTTTGCTATTTCTTTAAAAATTCCTGAAGACGCGAATCGTCCGCTGAAACCGCGCAGCGAAAACCAATCGCCGCCGCAAAGAGTTTTTCTTCGTCCTCGCCCGAAGCAACACTCGGCGGAAGATAAATTCGTTTCGTCGTTTTCAAATTTTCATTCGTTTTCGAGCCGAAAAATCCGCCGCGTGCAACACGGTTTATTTCGCCGAAATTCGGATTGGAAGCCGTATTGCCCGGATATGGCTGAAAGAACGCGTCAACCCATTCGGCAACGTTTCCCGCCATATCCATCGCGCCCGACGGACTTGCGCCCGACGGAAAACTTCCGACATCTTTGGTTGTGTTCAGTCCGAAAGCGGCCTTACCGCTTCCAAACGACGCGCCCCACGGAAATTCGAGTTTACTTTGTTTTGCCGCATCCCACGAGGCGGCTTTTTCCCATTCCTGTTCAGTCGGCAGACGTTTTCCCGCCCACGCCGCAAACGCTTTGGCATCATCGAACGAAACGCCTAAAACCGGCGCGTTCGGGCGATTTTCAAAATAACCTTTTTCCCAAAAAGGATCCGTCGGCGGCTGTTTGCCGTTCGCCGTACAAAACTCTTTGTATTGCGCGTTGGTGACTTCCGTTTTGTCAATGTAAAACGCGGGAAGTGTAACTTTATGGGCAGGTTTTGATTCGTCGCTCCCGGCGTCGCTGCCCATCGTAAATTCGCCCGCTGCGACCAAGACCATATCGCTTTTATAATTAATGGTTGGCGGTAAATTCGATGATGTTGCAACGGTTGAAGACGGCGCAGGAGTTGAGGCTGTGTCGGACGATTTATTGGCGGTTGCCGTGTTATTGCTTTTTACCGTACCGGAAGTGTCGAAATAGAGAAAATAAACGGCCACTAAACTGGTCGTTACTATCAAGAAAAAACCGAAAAGACCGCCGAGCAGCAAAATCCATTTCATATTTCCGCTTTTCGCTTTGACGGCCGGTTTTTCCTTGATGCTGTCGGCAGATTGTCCGGCAATCGCCGATTGTGGTTCGACCGCGACATTCGATTCAAGTTGATTTTCAGGCAAACGATAATATGGCGTGGTTTTGTTGCCCGAATCTTCTTCATCGTAAGGAGCACCGAAATCTTCATTAAGATTTTTTATATTAAAATTAGGCGAGGTCTTGTCAAAATTCGGTTTTTCGCCTTCCGAAACGCGAAAAACCGGTTGCGGCATTTGCCAATCCTCTTTTCTATCTTCTTTCGGAACACTGATATTCGCCTCTGTCATTCCCCATTCGTCGGCTGGCGGACTTGCCGGAGCTTTTGGCGTTTCCGAAAATTGTTGCGGAATGTTGATGTTCGGCGCAGTTTTGTCAAAATCGGAAATCGGCGGACTCGATGCCGCATTTTGCGGCGGAACCGCATTTTGCGGAATTTTGACGTTGGGCGTCGTCATTCCCCATTCGTCGGCTGTCGGCGGATTCGGAACAGCATCCGTTCTCGGCGTAAAATTTTCGATTGATTCCTTTGGTTTCAG
>JBDTZT010000652.1:0-3069 GCA_040005005.1 Actinomycetota bacterium | reverse complement strand
ACACAATTATAAAAGCAAAAACATGAAAGAACCATTAATAACAAGTCGTATGTTGCTCGCCAATAATTATATACAAATCATAACAAAAGAAACCTTAAATTACTGACATATAAGAGCTTAGTTAATCCTGCAAAACCTTTATTCATCAGTTCGATTCTGATCGCCGCCTCCAATAAATAACTGCACTGAAAAAAAAACATCCAAGACCATAATTAGAAAAGTGGTGTAATTGTCTATTTGAGAATTTTCATCCTCGGTTTCTTAGAATTACATTTCTTGTTATAGTTTTGTAACGATAATTGCAAAAACGTTTACTAGATTTTAAAGGTTCTTGATTATAGAATCGCAGAAAATTATATGTTTCAATTTTGTTTTTCTAAATCGATTTGTCTCATAATTTTAGTGGTGTTTTTGCAAACTGTAATTCTCTCACAGAAACTTATAGTCAATCCCTTCAATAGAAATTCGACTTCCTTAAATGGTGCTTGGAATTACATTATAGATCCATATGAAAATGGCTATTATAACTTTCGGCAGGAAGCCTACGATCAACAAAAAAACAGTTCGAACGCGGCGTTTTATAACAACTATCATGCTAAAAATAAACAAGAACTGGTCGAGTATGATTTTGATAAATCGCCGGTGATGACGATCCCGAACGACTGGAATTCACAGAAACCGGAACTTCTTTATTACGAAGGAACAATTTGGTTTAAGAAGTCTTTTGATTATTATTTGAAAGACAAAAGACGTTTATTTCTCTATTTTGGCGCGGTCAATTATAAAGCGGAAATTTATTTGAATGGACAAAAGCTCGGCGTTCATGAAGGCGGATTTACACCGTTTAATTTTGAGATTTCTGCAATAGTTAAAACGAAGGACAATTATCTGGTGGTGAAAGCCGATAATACGCGGCGCAAAGACGGTGTGCCGACGGTTAACACCGATTGGTGGAATTATGGCGGAATTACACGCGACGTTTTGTTGATTGAGGAAAACGAAACTTTTGTCGAGGATTATAAAGTTCAGTTCAAAAAAGGCGTCAATAATTTGATTGCGGGTTTCGTCAAAATAAACAATCCGCAAAAGGAAGAAAAGATTACGGTCAGCATTCCCGAATTGAAAATCGAAAAAGAAATTACTTCGGCTTCGATAGAAAAAACTTATTTTGAAGTCAAAGCCGCAAATGTCGAATATTGGTCGCCCGAAAACCCTAAACTATATGATGTTCTCATCAAAACCGATTCTGAAACAATCAAGGACAAAATAGGTTTTCGGACGATTGAAACCGTTGGTCCCGATATTTTGCTCAACGGAAAATCAATTTTCTTAAAAGGAATTTCGATTCACGAAGAAAATGCAACCGGCGGACGCGGTTCAACCGAAGCCGATGCATTACGGCTTTTGAATTGGGCGAAAGAGTTAGGCTGCAATTATGTTCGCTTGGCGCATTATCCGCACAATGAAAATATGGTGCGGCTCGCCGACAAAATGGGTTTGCTCGTCTGGGAGGAAATACCGGTTTATTGGACGGTTGATTTCACAAATGAAAATGTTCTGCAAAATGCTAAAAATCAATTAACTGAAGTGATTACGCGAGACAACAATCGGGCTTCGATAATTATTTGGTCAATAGCAAATGAAACGCCGCAGTCGGAGGCGCGAAATAATTTTTTGATAAATCTTGTGAATCATACAAAATCGCTCGATTCGACCCGATTAGTGAGCGCGGCACTTCTGACTCGCAATATTAACGGCGTTGGGACAATTGACGACAAAATCGGCGATTCGCTTGATATTGTCGCCTTTAATGAATATCTCGGCTGGTATGGCGGAAATCTGGCAGATGCCAACACTGCCAAATGGGCGACACCATATAACAAACCTGTGGTCGTTTCGGAATTTGGCGGCGATGCCAAACAAGGTTTGCACGGGACGCGGGAGGAGCGTTGGACTGAAGAATATCAGGAATATCTGTATCAGCAAAACCTTTTGATGATTGAAAAAATGCCGAATATTCGGGGTTTGAGTCCTTGGATTCTGGTTGATTTTCGCTCGCCGCGCAGGGTTCTTCCCGAAATTCAGGACGGTTACAACCGCAAAGGGCTGATTTCCGATAAGGGCGCGAAAAAGAAGGCATTTTTTACGCTGAAGGATTTTTATAATCGCATCGGCAAAAAATACGAACTTGTTTGGGCGGATGAATTCAATTATTCGGGAAAACCCGACCCGAAAAAATGGGGTTACGAAACCGGTTTTGTCAGAAACAATGAATCGCAATATTATACCGACCGCAAAGAAAATGCCCGCGTCGAAAATGGGAATTTGGTCATCGAAGCCCGCCAGGAAAGATTCAAAAATAAAGAATTCACCTCAATCACTGACAAAAATTGGCGATTCAGCCAAGCGTTTACGGAATACACCTCGGCCAGTTTGACGACGAAAGATAAAGCCGATTGGACCTATGGCAAAATTGAGGTGCGGGCAAAATTGCCGAAAGGAACGGGCTCGTGGTCGGCAATTTGGATGCTCAGCGCAAACTGGAAAGAAGTCGGTTGGGCGAAATGCGGCGAAATAGATATAATGGAAAACGTCGGATTTGAACCAAATACGATTCACGGCACAATTCACACACAATCCTACAATTACACTTTAGGAACCCAAAAGAGCGGGAAAATCGAGGTTGAAAAACCGGCCGATACATTTCACCTTTATTCTATCGAATGGAACCCTGAAAGAATAGATTTTTTGGTCGACGGCGTAATCTACAATACGTTTATTAATGAACATAAATCAACGGATGAATGGGCTTTTGACCAAAATTTTCATCTCAAAATCAATACCGCCATCGGTGGCGATTGGGGCCGGCAAAATGGGATTGACGAAAAATCGTTTCCGCAAAAAATGTTCATTGACTATGTGCGGGTTTATCAGTTGAAATAAAATGCCCGAACATCTCAAATAATAAAAATACGCTGTTTTAAGTAATTCGATAAACCTAACATTTTCGTGCCATTTCGCGTCTTTGGTTGGCAAAATTGCTTAAAAATCGGTAACCGGCAACCTTGG
>JBDTZT010000065.1:0-10327 GCA_040005005.1 Actinomycetota bacterium | reverse complement strand
ATTCTTCATAATAAACAAATTTTGGTGATTATGAGGAATGATTCTTCATAATCAAAAGTTCAGCGGTTATCTATTACTTAGGAGTGTCGTTTTGCAATGGCTGAAAAAATAAAATACGAGAATATCGGTTGGTTTCTACAGATTTTTTGTATCAGCATTTTTTTTATTCTTCAAACAAGCTGCGATGAAGGAAATAATCATAAACCGACTACCTTGCAATATAGTTCGTCTTGTCAACTCGTAGACGCTAAAAATCTTTTACGTGAGCGTCTTACCGACCAAAATATTCAAACAAGCGAATCAACTACTGACGGAAAAAGTTTTTCTCTTATGACGGATTTTCTTCCGGAACCCAGAAGTGGAAGACGCGACAAGCAAGTGCGATATAAGGTGGATGTAAAGTCCGCCGATAATAACAAATCGAGCATAAGCTTTGATTGGGATATTCAATCCAAAGGCATCCGTGAAAAAAAATGGCGAGATGGATCAGATGCGAGCTTAAAGCCGCAGTATCAAGAAACAATTTCGCAAATAATTAAAGGTATCTGCCCTTCAGGACAACAGTAATTATGGCAAAAACTATCCGTTCAACAACAGGACGAATTTGGCTTCTTGGTGTCGTCGGTGCTTGTTTTATCGTTGCGTTAATTTCTCTAGGGGTGGTTTCTCGCGGCGGAGCAATAAGCACTGACAACCTAATGAATGCCAGCATCAAGTTTCTTGGTTTTTATGTGCCGCTCATTTCACTTATCGGAACTTTTCTTTTTAAAAGCGGCGATGCCAACGGTGTTGTTAAAACTCCAAAAGTAACTTTTTTGACAGCACTTTTTATTACTTTTCTTTGGGTTTTTACTCCCATAATGCTTTTGCTAACTGATCTAGAGATTGAGGATATTCTTGATTGGATAGATAAACTTATACCCGTAGGTCAATCGCTTGCTTTAATGGCAATCGGGTATTACTTTAAGAACTCTTAGAATTTAGCATTTTGAATTTATGAGGTGTTTGATGAAATCCGAAACCACCGCGAATAAGTTAATCGAAACGAGCGCAAAACCGCTGTTTTCTTATCACGTTGCTTTTTCATCCTTAAGTTGTCCATAGCGGTTTTGTGCCCGAGTAATTTCTGCCGTTAATTTTTCTACTAATTCGCTGTAATTTGCGGTTAAAAAAGCGAGCCTTGATTTTCCAGATTTCTGGCTTCGACGATTTTTTGTCCGAAAAGTTTTTTCAGTTTACCCGCGCTTGCGGGCGCGTGTCCTTCGTAGAAATTGCTGAAATAAACAAAAATCTCATGCGCTTTAATTCTTTCGATTTCTTCCTTCCACATTTGCAGATTTGTGTCCTGATGCCGGTAAATTTTGTCGAAAGCCGTCAAATCGCGTTCGCCCATAAAGCGGATGTAGGCGAAATCGGTCTTTAATTTTTCGATCGCCGTGAAAGTAATTTCACGCGGAATCCAGTTTCCTTCGACCAGGACGAGCGCGACCGAGTTTTTTTCGAGTTCCTGAAATGTCCAATCAATCAGCCAGTTTCGCTCGCGGAATTCAACCGCGAAACGAATTTCTTTCGGCAGACGTTCTAAAAATTTTCGCAAGCTTTGCGCGTTTTCTTTTGACGCTTCAAACTGCGGCGCGAGTTGGATCAGGACAATACCGAGTTTTTCCTTCAAATCTTTGACGCGTTCGCAAAATTCGTCGGCAATTTCAAAAGAACTCTTGCGCAGCGCGTGTTCGTGCGTGATCTCCTGCGGCATTTTTAGCGAAAACGTGAAATTCGCAGGCGTTTTTTTATACCAATTTTCGACGCTCGAAGCGGGCGGAATCGCATAAAATGTCGAATCAACTTCAATCGTCTCGAAGATTTCCGAGTAAAGCGCGAGCATTTCATTTGACTTTGTGCCACGCGGAAAAAAGATCGTGTCGCCGCCGGCTTTGGTCGTCCAATCGTCATAATTCCAGCCTTGGCAACCAACGGCGATTTTGGATTTTAGATTTTGGATTTTGGATTTCATTTTCTTTCTGTCAAAACTTAAATATTCGGTATATGCTAATGGAAAAGCATTCGGAATAGATGATGGATGAAAGGTGATAACTGATAGATTTTCTGGATTTTATCTCTCATCTGTTATCTATCACCTATTATCTATTCCGAAGAAAACTTTTAAAATATTCAGCCTAAACTCTGAAACATTACCAAATATTCCAATTGTAAATTTTTTTTAGGTAATTTGTAACCGAAACAAACTCGTGTTCGTCCTTTCAGACAGAGATTGCTTTTCCGGGAAAAAACTATGGACAGAAAACTTTCCGAAGAACAACTTGACGGCATCGCCAAAAATCTTTTGAAAGATTTTGCTTTGGACGACCGAATACTCGAAGAAATCGCCGAATCGCCGCGCCTTTGGTGGAGCGTGCGAAACCAAATCGAAGCTGAAAAAACGCGCCGTTTATATGACGGTTCGACCGTCACGAAACAAAGTAAAGGCGCGATTTACCGCGACGGCGCAGGGCGCACGCGGCGCGAACAACCGATTGATTCAATCGGCGGTTTCAATGTGGTTGGCGAAAACGGCTCGCCGCAAAAACTGATTTTTATTAACGATTTTGTCGGCAAGACGCATTATTTTCTTGACCTCGACCGCAAAATTGCGCGAAAAGACCAATTGCCCGACAATTGTCCGCCACTGCCCGAAACGGAACCGAAAAACGGCAAAACTGAATCTTTGGGAACGAAAATGCTGGAAGGCGTTTCGGTTCAAGGAACACGCACGACATTTGAAATTCCGGTTGGACAAATCGGCAACGACAAGCCGATTCAGGTCATTACGGAAAAATGGTTTTCGCCCGATTTGCAGGTCGTTATCTGGTCGCGCCACCTTGACCCGCTTTCGGGTGAACATATTTTTCGGCTCGTAAACATCAAGAAAGGCGAGCCTTCCGCCGATTTGTTTACCGTGCCGAATGATTTCAAAATTGAAAATCCGCCGCGTCCCGACGGCCGAAGAAATGAATGATTTAAGGTAAAAGGCAAAAAGTAAATGGTAAAACTTTCTTTGTCTTAAAATAATAGTTTTCAGGTCTTTATAAAGTTTTTTCGAGTGTTTTGGGTTCCGGTTTCGGTGGGTTGTTTTCTCAAGTTTCAGCCCGTTCCGACAGGCGGAACCCAAGACTTAAATTATCCGCCGTAGTTAAAAGTTTAGTCGAATGATTGATGAAACAATAAAAATCAATCCAGTCCGAAACGTGAATCTGTCCGCCACCAAACTAAGCGAGCCGTCAGAGATTACCGATGATGAACTTGTGAAACTCGTTTTGGCGGGTGACGAAGCGGCTTTCGCGTGTGTTTTTGAACGCTATCGAAAGCTCGTCGTGCATCTGGTCGGCCAGTTTTTTCGGCAACGGCAGGAGATCGAAGATATTGTTCAGCAGGCGTTTACAAAGATTTATTTTTCGCTCAGGGATTTTCGCGGCGGACACGACAAATCATTTTCGGCTTGGGCGGCGCGCCTGACGATCAATGCCTGTTACGACGAACTGCGGCGGCGCGGGCGGCGTTCGGAAAATCTTTTGAGCGAATTCAGTGATGAAGACCGTGCGTGTTTTGAGCAAATCGCCGCCGAAAATTCGCCGAATGCGGAAAAATCTTTGGTGACAAAAGATTTAGCCGAAAAGATTTTGTCGCATTTGGACGCCAAAGAGCGGCTGGCTTTGACTCTGCTACACGGCGAAGAATTTTCCGTCGCGGAAGTCGCGAGCATCGTCGGTTGGTCGGAAAGTAACCTGAAAACAAGAGTTTTCAGGTGCCGGAATAATTTGAGAAATATTTTTAGTCATCTTTTTCAGTTAAAATAAATAGTAAAAATTTATGCACAGGATAAAATTATTCATCGTTTTTGTTTTCGCACTTGTTTTTGCCGCGTCCAAATTTTCATTGTCGCCGGTCGTCGTCAGCGGGCAAACGTCGCTTTTGGCACCAACCGACGTAACGGCCACAGATGGAATTTATTCAACGAAAGTCGGTTTGCGGTGGGACACGATGCGCGGCGCGACCATTTACCGCATCTTTCGCAATACGACCGATAATCCGGAAGGCGCAACCGATCTGGGAACGACCCAAGCCAATACTTTTTTCGACGCAAACGCGCCGCAGGGACAAACATTTTTCTACTGGGTTCGCTCTGAAAACGCAAATACGACAAGCGGTTTCAGCCAATCCGAACAAGGTGCGCGCGCAAATGGTGTGCTTGGCGGCGGTATTCAACCGCTTCAGCCTCCGTCGGCACCGCCGGGAAATCCGATTACCGCCGCCAAAGCCTCGCTCGGAAAAGCACTTTTTTGGGACGAACAGCTTTCTTCGACGCGGACGGTCGCTTGCGGAACCTGTCATTCCGGTTCGGGCGGCGGAATTGATAAAAGAACTGCCGCGCAGCGAACGCGTTCGACGAATCCGGGAATTGACGGCATCTTAAACACCGCGGACGACGTTTTCGGTTCGCCCGGCGTAACGGCAAACAATTTGGACGGCACCTATAATTGGTCGAATACCTACGGTTTCCGCGAACAGGTGACGGGCAGACGCTCGATACCTTACACGGATTCGGCATATCCTAATTTGCTTTTCTGGGACGGACGCGCTTCAAACGTTTTCCGCGATCCCTTGACAAATCAGATTATTTTACAAAACGGCGGCGCACTCGAAAGTCAGGTTTTGGGACCGCCCGTGAGCGATACGGAAATGGCGCATTCAGGCAGAAATTGGCAGGAAGTCGCCAACCGCATTACAAATGCGAAACCGCTCGTCCTCGCGACAAATGTTCCGACTGGTTTGCAAAATTGGATTGACGGAAGAACTTACCCGCAACTTTTTGAGGAAGCCTTCGGCACGCCGGAAGTTACGCCCGTCAGAATTGCGTTGGCAATCGCCACTCATGAACGTACCCTTTTTTCTGATCAAACGCCGTTTGATCAAGTTAATCAAGGCGTCGGAACTTTAACCGCTGCCGAACAACGCGGAACAAATCTTTTCGGTTCCGGCGTCACGGGCTGTAGTGCCTGTCACGCCGGAAATCTTCAAACCGATAATGCCTTTCATTATATCGGTTTGCGCCCCGCCAATGAAGACACGGGAAGACAACTGGTTACGAACAATCAAGCCGACGCCGCCCAATTCCGCACACCAACCTTGAGAAACGTCGAACTGCGCGGCGCATATTTTCATAACGGAAATTTCACGACTCTAAGACAAGTAGTTGATTTTTACAATCGCGGCGGCGACTTTAATGCGCCGAACAAAGACCCGAATGTGCGTCCGCGTGGTTTGAATAACGGACAGCTCAATGATCTGGTGGCGTTTTTGAGCCGCCCGTTGACCGATCCGCGTGTCCGCGCCGAACTTCCGCCATTTGACCGCCCGTCGCTCTACACGGAATCAAACCGCGTTCCGGTTCTGACAGGCACCGGCGTCGCCGGTGCGGGCAGTTTTGTGCCGACGCCGATGGCAATCGAACCGCCGCTCGTCGGCAATCCCAGTTTTACCGTCGCCGTTTCCAATGCGCTTGGCAATTCAGAAGCGGTTTTAGTCGTCAATTCAACCGATCCGGGGACCGCTTCGATTCCCGCCAGTGGTTCTTTCACGCGCCAAACCATAAATCTCGGCGGAACCGGCGCGGGCAACGGCAACGGCTCGATTGCCTTGGCGATTCCCGATAATCAGGCACTCGTCGGACAAACATTTTTCGGTCGCTGGTATGTTACCGATGCCGCCACGCCGAACGGATTTGCGGTTTCGCCGGCATTTCGTTTTACAATCTTCGGCACGGCGACGGCGATTAATCGCGCTGCTCAGGTTGATTTTGACGGCGACCGCAAAACCGACATTTCAATCTTCCGCCCGTCAAACGGTCAGTGGTGGTATTCAAAGAGCAGCGATGGACAAACCGCCGCGCTCCAATTCGGGACAGGAACCGACAAAATCGTGCCGGTTGATTTTTCGGGCGACGGCAAAACCGATGTTGCCGTTTGGCATCCTGTGACGGGCGAATGGTTTATTTTGAGAAGCGAAGACAACTCATTCTATTCAATTCCGTTCGGCACGGCGGGCGATATTCCGGCGCCGGCTGATTTTGACGGTGACGGTAAAGCAGATCTTGCCGTGTTCCGACCTTCGACCGGCATCTGGTTTATTCAGGGAAGTTCGCAGGGAACGCTGATTCAACAGTTCGGGACAACAGGCGATATTCCGCAGGTTGGCGATTACGACGGCGACGGTAAAGCGGATCTGGCAATTTTCCGTCCGGCAAACGGTCAGTGGTGGATAAATCGTTCGTCAAGCGGCGTGATCGCAACGACATTCGGAGTTTCAACTGATAAACCGGTGGCGGCCGATTACACCGGCGACGGGAAAACGGATATTGCGTTTTATCGCCCGGCAAGCGGTGAGTGGTTTGTCTTGAGATCGGAAGATGCGAGCTATTTCTCCGTTCCGTTTGGAATTTCGACGGACATTCCCGCGCCGGGCGATTATGACGGCGACGGCAAGGCTGATTTCGCCGTTTTCCGTCCGTCAACGGCAACCTGGTATGTTAATCGTTCAACCCAGGGTTTGCTGATCGCGACTTTCGGCTCAACCGGCGATACTCCGGCACCCGCCGCGTTTGTGCCTTAAAATTTGTCAACCCCCGAATTAAGGCTAAATCATCCGTGATTTGATGATTTAGCCTTTTTCTTTATTTTCGCAAACAATCAGATTGACGATTCCGAACGCTTTCTGCTTTATCTCCAAAATTTTCAAACCTGAATCTTCGGCAAACTTTGCAGTTTGACGATTAAAATGGTCTTCGATTATCGCAACTGTAAAAATATTCAAAAAATCGAAGACAAAACCAAGCCATCCATTCGGGCGAACGTGTTCGAGCAGAATGATTTTGCCGTTCGGTTTAACGATTCTTTGTAATTCGGCAAACGCATTTTCGGGTTTTGGAATTGAGCAAAAAACTAAAGTTGCAAAAGCCGCATCAAAAGAGTTTTCGGCAAACGGCAAAGTTTCGGCGTTGGCTTGGATAAGCTCAATCGAATTTGTTTTCCGGCGCGCAAAGTCGAGCATTTTTAGCGATATTTCGGAAGCAACAGCGTGTTGGCAGGTTGGATAAAATTTAAAATTCGCGCCGGTTCCGGCACCGATTTCGAGGATTTTGGCATTTTCGGGCAGGAAAGACAAAGTTTCTTCGCGCCATTTTGAAAGAAATCTTTTCTCGAACGGCGCAAACGCTTGGTCGTAACTTTTGGCGAGTTTGTCGTAAATCATTTTTTTAGAAGATAGAATACAGTAGTCGGAAGACCGAAGAAACCGCAGGCGAAATTCGGCTGCAAATATTTGATAGGTTTTCAAACTATTCCGGCTACTGTATTCTATCTTCTGTCTTCTTTTAAGTTATGGCTAAAAAAGGTTCGGTTTTAATTTGTGATGATGAAGAAATAATGCGCGACGTGCTGGAAACGATTCTTTCGAGCGCGGGTTACAAAGTTGATTTGGCGAAAACGGGCGAAGAAGCCGTCGAATTATACGCTGAAAAATCTTACGACGTTGTTTTGATGGACGTTTCAATGCCGGGAATGGGCGGACTCACGGCTTTGCAGGAAATCATTAAAATAGACGCCAACGCCTACGTTTTAATGATCACGGCTTACGCGACATTTGACACGGCAATTTCAGCGTGGGAAAAAGGCGCGACCGGCGTGATCCGCAAACCTTTCCAGAATGAACAGATTCTCGCGCTCGTGGCCCGCGGAATTAAAGCCCAACGCAAGGAAGAAGAACGCGTTGTTCTGCGTCAGGCGATGACGCGTTCGGTCAAACGCGAAGGTTTTATCGGTCGTTCCGAGATCATGGAAAATGTTTTCCGGCTGGTTGACCGCGTTGCTCCGGCGCGTTCGACCGTTTTAATCACGGGCGAATCGGGAACCGGAAAAGAACTTGTCGCGAAAGCAATTCACGAAGCAAGTCCGCGTAATGACCAGCCTTTTGTGGTCGTTAATTGCTCAAATATTCCTTCCGAATTATTGGAAAGCGAACTTTTCGGACATACCAAAGGCGCGTTCACGGGTGCGGTGGCGGCGAAAAAAGGTTTGTTTGAAGTCGCCGACAGTGGTTCGCTTTTTCTCGATGAAATTGGTGATTTGCGTCCTGAAACGCAGGTTCGTCTGCTGCGCGTGATTCAGGAGCGCGAATTTACGCCGCTCGGCGATACGAGCGTGACAAAAGTTGACGTGCGGATTATTGCCGCGACGAATGTTGATTTGAAGGAAGCTGTCCGCAACGGCACTTTCCGCGAAGATTTGTATTATCGTCTTTCGGTCGTGCCACTCGAACTTCCGCCGCTGCGTGAAAGGCGCGAAGACGTTTTGCCGCTGACGCAATTTTTTATCCGCAAATACAACCTCGAAAATAGCCGTAGTATTTCAGATACTCTGTCGCCCGAAGTTCTCTCCTTGCTTGAAAATTACTATTATCCGGGCAACGTCCGCGAACTCGAAAATATTATCGAACGCGCCGTCGTGATTGCGCCGACCGACGAAATTACGGTCGAATGTCTGCGCCCCGAAGTCCGCAATCCCGAACTTGCTTTTCAAATGATGAAGGACACCGAAGGTTTTTCGATAGACATTGACATCGCCCGCGGCGTCAATTTCTACGATGAAGTGAAAAAATTCGAGATTGATTTGATTCGGCGGGCACTTGACCAAACCGGCGGACATCAATCGCGGGCGGCGCGGCTTTTAGGCTTAAATGCGACAACTCTAAACTCAAAAATCAAAACCTACAATATCCCGGCGCGCTCCTAAATCTTTATAAAAATTTACATTAAAAATTCAAATTTTCGTAAAATAATTCAAACATACTACAATTTTTAAAAGCATTTTTAATTTTAACTGTTGAAATACTTAAGTTTTTAGTTATCTATAAGTGTGGCATAAAAGTTGACATATATAATTTTGCTTTTACCCGTCTTAATCAAATAAATATATTATTTTGGAGGATAAAATGAAAAGAATTTTTCGCAGATCTTTTATTATACCATCGCTGAGTTTGCTTATATTGTTGCTATTTACGCTTCAATCACCGGCTCAACTGACTCGCGGTGCTATATCAGGCACAATTCATGACCAAGCCGGTGCAGTAATTCCGGGAGCTAAAGTTAAAATTACAAATCCTCAGACAAATTTTTCGCGGACTGAAACAACTAATGAAAGCGGATCATATCGAATTGGGGCGCTAGAGCCGGGAAACTACACGGTTCAGGTAGAAGCTAACGGATTTTCGAAAGTTGAAAATCGTGAAGTGGTTGTAAGCACCGCCTCGGAAGTTACTTTTGATGTTGAATTGAAAACCGGAAATATTTCGGAGGTCATTGACGTTACGGCGCAGAGTGAAGCTATTACGCTGAACAAGACCAATGGCACAATCGGGACGACCATTGATAGCCGCCGGTCAGAAGAATTGCCATTAGGCGCTGCGCGAAACGTCAATAATTTAGCTTTACTTTCGCCCAATGTTTTTACCGCACCCGGTTCATCGGGCATTTCAGCCAACGGACAACGCGCCCGTAACAACAATTTTACAATTGATGGTTCGGATAACAATGATATTACCGTAACTATTCCGACAACTCCCGTCATTGCCGAAGCGGTTCAAGAATTTCAAATTCAAACCAATCCGTATAGTGCCGAAAACGGACGTAATACGGGCGCGGCAATCAATGTTGGGACCAAATCAGGAACTAATAAATTTCACGGTGAACTGTGGGATTATTATCGCGGAAGCCGTTTAAATGCGCTTGATAACATTGAAAAATCGAGCGGATTAACCCGTCCGGCGCGTTTCAATCGAAACCAGGCCGGTTTTAGCATTGGCGGTCCGGTTTATTTCTTAAATTTTGGTGAGGGTGTTCCTGCGATCTATAAAGGAAAAGACCGAACATTCTTCTTTTATCTATTTCAAGGAGATATTACCAGGACAGGCGCAGCACTGGGAGGAACAATCCGCATTCCGACTCCGGCAGGCTTTGCCGCACTCGCAGGTGTTCCACTTCGTTCAGGACAGTCTACAGCCAGCCGTCAAGCCGTTTTACAACAACTTGGCTTTTTGCAAAATATTTATGGCTTAAATCCGCAATTTCGTAATTTGACAAATCTAACGGCAAACGGTGTGGCAATTCAAACCGGACAAACCAATATCGGTATTTCCCAACCGGTTGATGCCTACAATCATACATTCAGATTTGATCACAAGATTACTAATAATGATAATTTTACTGTCAGATACATTC
>JBDTZT010000064.1:0-10327 GCA_040005005.1 Actinomycetota bacterium | reverse complement strand
AATTTTGTTGAATCAGGCGGCTACAAATTCGACACGGGCGCGTCGCTTTTGACGATGCGGCACGTTTTGGAAGATCTGTTTGAATTTTGCGGAAAGCGCGTTGAAGATTATCTGGAAATTGTTTCGCTCGAACCGATTTGCCGCTATTTTTGGTCGGACGGCACACAATTTGACGCTTCGCAAAATATCGAAAAGACCGAAAACGAGATTGCGAAACTCGTGCCCGAAGATGTTGCCGGTTTTCGCCGGTTTCTTGCCGATTCCAAACAAAAATACGAGATCGCGGAACGAACTTTTTTAGCGAAAAGTTTGAATGATTTGCCGAAACTGCTCAACCTCGCTAATCTGACCGATTTGCTCAAAATCTCGACTTTAAAGACGCTCGACAAACACAACTCAAGCTATTTCAAATCCGCCAAACTCCGCCAACTTTTCAATCGTTTCGCGACTTACAATGGTTCTTCGCCGTTTGAAACGCCCGCGACATTTGCGCTGATTCCCTATGTCGAATTCGGTTTGGGAGCGTGGTATGTGCGCGGCGGAATTTATAAAATTCCGCGCAGTTTGGAGAAACTGGCAATCGAACTCGGGGTGAAAATCCGCACGCAAGCGGAAGTTGAAAAGATTGTCATCGAAGATAAAAAAGCAGTCGGCGTTCGTGTCGGCGGCGAATCGCTGGGCGCGGATTTTGTAATTTCAAACGCCGATGCGATTGAAACTTACCGCAATCTTATAGGGAGCAAAAAATATCAAAACCGCGAACCATCGTGCAGTGGTTTTGTACTGCTGCTCGGAACGCGCAAGCAATTCCCAAATTTAGCGCATCACAATATTTTCTTTTCGGACGATTATCGTGGGGAATTTGACGCGATCTTTAAACAGAAAACTCCAGCGCCGGCACCGACCGTTTACGTTTGCGCCGCTTCGCGCACCGATGCGACGCAATCGCCCGCGGGCTGCGAAAATTTGTTCGTTTTGGTCAACGCGCCTTACACGAGTGACCGGACAAACTGGCAAATTGAAGCCAAGCCTTACCGCGATTTGATTATCAAAAAACTCGAAAGTTTCGGTTTGAAAGATTTGGAAAGTTCGATTGATTTCGAGCAAATAATTACGCCCGAAGATTTCGAGAAAAAATATCGGGCCAATCGCGGTTCGATTTACGGCATTTCGTCAAACGGAATTTTCTCGGCTTTCTCGCGTGTGCCGAACAAAGCGAAAGACGTTGCGAATCTATACTTTGTCGGCGGCGCAACGCATCCGGGCGGCGGCATTCCGCTCGTTCTGCTATCGGGCAAAATGGCAAGTGAATTGATTTTGAGGGAAATTCAAACACGATGAACAGCGATTGTCAGGATAGAAAAAATCATCCTGACAATCGCTGTTCATCCGGTTAATTTTCTTTCACAATTGCGCCGTAGTCCGCGAGCAATTTTTCGATTTCTTCGTCGGTCGTTAAATCAAGCGCGGTTTCGCCTTCTTTGTTTTTCAAATTTACATCCGCGCCCGCAAGCAGCAGAGCACGGACGTTTTCTAAATTGTCGGCATCAGCGGCTTCCATCAGAGCGGTGCGACCTGCGCCGTTTTGCGCGTTGATGTTTGAAATATAATCAATCAATACCTGCAAAACTTCCGGTTTGACGGAGCGCGCGGCGAGAACCAGCGCGTTGCTGCCGTCTTTGTCAAAGAGATTTACTTTCGCACCGTGATTGATTAAAAGATTGACGAGTTCAGCCGAAGCGTCTTCATCGAGCCGCATCAAAGGCGTTTGTTTATTGTCGTCTTTAGCGTTGATCTTCGCGCCGAAATTTAGAAGCGTTTCGGCAATTTCCGCGTTGCCGTTTTCAACCGCGAGAAAAAGCGGCGTGATATTATTGTAGTTTTCGTCTTTCAGATTGACGTTTTCACCCTTTGCGATCAGGTTTTTGACTTCTTCCAAATTGTCGCCGGAAACCGCCAGGTGAAGTCCGCTTCGGTATTCGATAAAACTCATTCCTCCATCAACTTCAATAGGCTCATTATCTGTAATATTGACAACCGCAATGATCGGTTCGTCTTTATTTGGAGTTTTGTCCTTTAAAACTTCCGTCTGCACGGCCGGGTTTACTGGATTAAGAACAGGGATTTCCTGCGCATAACTAAGCGTCGAAAGCGAGAGCGACGCGCCCAAAACTCCGGTGGCGATCCCGGCGCGGCGCGTGATTTTGTAGAGCCGGTCGGCAAAAAGCGGTTTATTGTCAACCGGATTTTTGACGTAATGCACGCAAATCCTGCCGTCCGATTCGCGCACCAGACGCATTGCCTGTTTGCGCGTCAACGCCGAAATGTTGTTGACTTCAAACGCGCAATGACCGCAAAACCGCACTTTATCGCTGCCTTTCATCTCGTTCCAATTTTCGGAACAAGGACTTTTTACTTCAATGGAATCAATCAAACTTTTTTTAGACATACTTCTCCTGAACGCCGAATAATTACAATTCTTGCGTTTGTCTTAAAACTTTAGACAAATTATTTCTGATTTTATACTTTGCGCATTAAGTTGGCGCGTGTCCGTCTGACGAGTTACTTACCTTGATGCACCGAGATTTTCATTTGGTTGCTTTGGGCGCAATTTAAAATTACAAATTAACAAATTCTTAACCCGTAATTCGTCATTGGATTAACCGCCGCTTTCTGTAATCAAAAGCGCGTTGAATGGCGGCGTTTTCTCTTTCGGACGGATTAATTAACGCTTTGTTCACAATGTTTTAATATCGCGTTAATAATTTTTTTATATCCTGCTTTCCTTACATGTTAATAAAAATATAAAAAAAATGGGTCAAGTAATGACTTTGGAATTTAATGTTTTTCAAAAGCCGCGTTTTGAAGTGATTTTTGTTGCCGGGCGGCGAAACAAAATTTTCTATTCTTTGAGGAGCAATCTAACTGATGAAATCTATAATCAACGGGCTTAATCGCCGTCTTTATTTAAACGGGATGATCAAACTTACCGCGCTGCTTTTATCGCTCGGAGCATTTTTTATTTCGGGCGTGCGGGCGCAATCGGAAAACGGCAGCGCGTCGCTCGCCGGAACGGTCAAGGATACGAACGGCGCAGTCGTGCAGGGCGCAAGCGTCGTTGTCAAAAACACCGAAACAAATCTGACGCGAACCGTCACGACCGATTCGGACGGCTCGTTTTCGGTGAGCGTTTTGCCCGTCGGATTATATGAAGTGACGACAAAATCCGCCAATTTTTTAGAAACGCCGGTAAAGGTCATTCTGCGCGTTGGCGAAACAACGCCGGTTGATATTGTTCTGGCTCCGCAAGGCGCAAATGTGCTGGTCAATATCACGGGCGATACCGAAACGATTGACGCGGAAACGCAAAGCGCCGGATCAATAATCTCGCCGCGTCTAGTGCAGGATTTACCCGTTCGCGGACGAAATTTTACCGAATTTGTTTCGCTCACGCCCGCCGTCGTGCAGGAATCGGACCGAAACGGGTTGGTCGTTGCCGGACAACGTTCGATAAACTCGAATGTAGCGATTGACGGCGCGGATTTTAACGATGCGCTGCAGGGCAATCAGCGCGGCGGCAATGAACAGGTTTTTTTCTTTCCGCAAACCGCCATCCGCGAATTTCAAGTCGTTCGTTCCGGTGCGAACGCCGAAGTCGGCAGAACGAACGCTGGTTTCGTCAACGTCGTCACCAAGTCGGGAACCAACGATTTGCGCGGTGAAGCATTTTATTTCAACCGCAATAAGCATTTAACTTCACCCGACGCTTTCGGGCAAGACCTGAGCAACGCCCAAAATCAATTCGGCGGTTCGGCGGGCGGGGCAATCAAAAAAGACCGCGCTTTCTTTTTCTTCGGACTCGAACAAAATTATTTGCGCGTGCCGTTTGTCGTCCAATTTCAAAGCGTTCCGGGTGTTGCGCTGACACCTGCGCTGGCGGCTTTGCAGGGCGAACAGCGCGGTACGAATAATCCGACTGCCTTTTTCGGGCGCACCGATTTTGTTTTGAATCAGGCAAATACGCTCAACATTCAATACACCTACACCAGATTTCGCGGCGAGAATTTTAATTTCGACACGGCGCGGCAAGATACCTCGGTCGAAGACAATTACACTCGCAAAAATTCGAGCAGCGGTTTGAAAGGCTCGCTCGTAACGATTATAAACCCGCAATTCATTAATGAATTGCGCGCTCAAATCGGCACTGATAATCGCCTCGAAGAACCGAATTCGATTTTGGGGCAAGCCGTCGTTGCCGGTTTCGGAACGCTCGGCGGCGACCGTGCCCGTCCGCGACTTTTTGAAACGACGCGCTATCAATTGACCGATAACGTCAGTTACGACACCGGCAAAAACAGTTTCCGGTTCGGCGTTGACGTCAATATCAACAAGGTTCGCCAACAGCGCGAATCGAATACGCAGCCGCGCTATGATTTTGAAAGCCGGGCAGTTAGCGGCGTGACCATCGCCACTGGCCTGGACAACTTTATCGCTTCGCGACCGCGCCGTTTCCGGCAGACATTTCCAGTCAGCAACAACCCGGAAGATTTGATTTATCGCGGAACCCAAAAAGAATTTGCGCTTTTTGTGCAGGACAAGATCAAAGTTTCCAAACAGCTCACGATCAATGCCGGTCTGCGTTGGGAAGCCCAATATAACCCGCAGCCGAAGAATCCGAATCCGGCTTTTCCGCAGACGGCTCTGATTCCGAACGATACCAAACAGTTTCAGCCGCGACTCGGTTTAACTTACGATGTCGGCGGCAAAAGCACGACCGTCATCAGGCTTTCCGCCGGAATTTTCACCGCCCGCACGCCCGCGAATCTCTTACAGCGCGTGACGACCGACAACGGTTTGACGACGCAGGAAATAGAAATCGCCGAAACCACGGCCTGCCGTAATTCGATCGTGGTTAATTTAGCCGGCTGCCGTCTGCGCGGACCGGACGCAATTGTTGCTTTCCCGAACCGTCTGACCACGATTCCGACGGCCTTCATCGTCAAGCCGCGAGTCTTCGGTTTCGACCCGGATTTCAAAAACCCGCGTTCATTCCAAACGGCGGTAACCGTTGAGCAAAAAATCGGCAAGGAACTTGTTTTGACAGTCGGTTATATTCACAATTCGACGTGGAATCTGCAACGCCGCCTCGACCGCAACCTGTTTCCGCCCGTTTTGCAGGCAAGCGGTTTCCCGATCTTTTCGGCGACGCGCCCGAATCCGACTATCGCACAACTCGAAATCAACGAATCATCGGCGCATTCGCATTATGACGGGCTGACACTTTCCCTGCGGCGGCGTTTCGCGCAAAGATTTCAATTTGAAGCGAATTATACTTTCGCCAATACCCGCGACGACGATTCGAACGAGCGTAATTTTTCGCGTGAAACGACGCTCAATCCGTTCAATTTGCAAGCCGAAGAAGGCCCGTCAAAACAAGATGTGCGCCACAGTCTTAATGTGAGCGGTCTGGTTGATTTAGGTTACGGCTTTACGATCAGCGGCATCGTCGTCACGCGCAGCGGATTTCCTTACACGGCTTTGATTGAAGACGGAACGGACACCAACAATGACCTTAACGATGCCGACGAACGCGCCGTCGTCGGTGGTGTGGTCTCGCAGCGATTTGGGTTTCGGCAACCGAAATTTTTCAATCTCGACATTCGGTTGTTGAAAGGATTTAAATTCGGCGAAAAAATGCGGCTCGATTTATCGGCCGAGGTTTTCAATGTTACGCGCAACACCAATAAAGGCTTCGGCGCCGATTCGCTCGCCAATTTCTGCACCGGCAATGCAGCTTTGGCGGACACGGCTAATCCGCTCAGTATCACTTGTCCGAGCGGCTTTTTCCCGAATATTCGGGCGCAGCAACCGACTTCGGCACCGTCAACCGCCCGCTTCGGCGGTGCGCGTCAACTACAGCTTGGCGTCCGATTTATTTTTTAGAAATTCGTGCGAGCATAATTCTCAGGGCGGAGATTTTCCTCCGTCCTGTTTTTTTGATTATGACAAAATTTATAGCGGCTTTAATATTACTCGTTTTTCTTCTGTTCGCCGCGCAAACGGCGAAGGCGCAGACAAATCAATGGCGACCGGTCAGCGGTGCCCGGCAGGACAATATCAGCGGAATGGCGCTGATCGATCGCGATGGGCAAAAAACTTCTTTTATCATTGTCAACGACAACAAAAAGAAGGAGCAGAATCACGCGGCAATCGTTTCGGTCGAAGGCCGCAGTGCGCCGAAATATATGCCGCTGCGCTGGCTCGGCGACGATGTTCCGACTGATATTGAAGCGATTTCAGCCATTCCCGACGTAAAAAATCAGTTTATGGCTTTGACAGCGGCAGGCAGAGTTTTTCACATCGCGCTAAACCGCAACGATAATTCCGTCAAAGTTATCAAGTCGTTTGACGTGCCGCAAATTCCTCAAGGCAGTGATTTTGAAGGCTTGGCTCTGCAAAAAGTTAATAATGTTTGGCTGATAGCCTGGGCCGACCGCGGTTTGGACGCGAAACCGGCGCAGCTTTTCTGGAGTAAATTCGATTTGCAAACATATACTTTTACGCAGATTGATTCGGTATCTTTAAAAGTTCCGTATCCGATCGGCAATACGCGCCACATCTCCGACGTTAAAATTGACCAAACCGGCGCGGTTTTTATCTCGTCGGCAGCTGATCCCGGCAACGACGGACCTTTCGCCTCGGCCGTTTATTTCGCCGGAATGTTTAATCTTTCTAATAAGCCGCTGATTACTTTTAATAAATCGCCGAATTTAACGCGCCTTTTTGTCTTTGATTACCACAAAGTCGAAGCGTTTGAATTCGTGCCGGGCGCCGACGGCGGAATGGCGTTCGGGACCGACGATGAGAATTTGGGGGCGGCAATTTTTCTTGATTGGTAGAAATTATCGCTGAAAACCTCTTCTTGCCGGCCAATAACCCTTATTGGTAGATAAAAAATCCAAGGTTGCTTTTCTTCACGCAAAGACGCCTCGAAATGCGGCGTTTTTGGCATTTTAATTTGTCAAATTCAGTGGTTTTGCCCCTTAAAATGTAATTGCAAATTTTAAAATGCTTGCCTTACGGAAAAGAAAAAAGCTAGACTGTAATAAATGAATTCGGTTGTCAATGCTAACGCTGTTTGCGGCTGAAATTGACTTCAAATTACGAGCAAGGGTGGGAATGAAAATTATACTAAAACCGATTTCGGTGCAGGTTGTCGTCGTTTTCGGTGCGTCGAGCGGCATCGGCCGATTAACCGCACTCGAGATGGCGAAACGCGGCGCGAAAGTTTGCGTCGCGGCGCGCGGCGCGGAAGGCTTAAAAAGTTTAGTCGAAGAAATTGAAGGCGACGGCGGCGAAGCCTTTTATGTCGAGGCTGATGCCGCCGATTTTGAACAGGTCAAGACGGTCGCCGAAAAATGCGTCGAACGCTACGGCAGACTTGATACGTGGATTCACGCGGCGGGCGCGTTTCTGTTCGCTTCGGTCGAAAAAAGCGACCCGGCGGAATATAAACGCCTCATCGAAGTCAATCTGCTCGGGCAGATTTATGGCGCGAAAGCCGCGCTACCTTTTCTGAAAGAGCGCGGCGGGGCACTTGTTCACGTGACGAGCGTCGAAGCGTGGCGCACCGCTCCGTATCAATCGGCTTATGGCGCGTCGAAACACGGCGTTCACGGTTTTCTGCAAGTCTTGCGCGTCGAACTCGCGCACGATAAAATTCCCGTTTCTGTCACGGAAGTTCTTCCGGCAGCAATTAATACGCCGATTTATGAAAAGGGACGCAACAAAATGCCTTTCAAAATGCGTCCCGTTCCGCCGATCTATCACCCGCAAATCGTGACCGATGCGATTCTCTACGCGGCGGAAAATCCGGTTCGCGACTTGGTTGCGGGCGGTGCCGGTCTCGGTGTGGTTTACGCCGAACGAGTTTCGCCGCGCGTCGCCGATTTTTTCTCTGAAAAGATTGGTTTTGCCGGGCAGGACGGCGGCGAAAAAACTTCCGAACAACTTCAAGACAATTTATTCGCGCCGATTTCCGGTTTTGACACGGTTGAAGGGAATTTTTCCGCCGAACAGTTAAAGAGCGATCCTTATACATTTTTAAAAACTTCGCCGCGTGCCAAAAGCTCGCTGCTTTTGGGCGCAATAGGTATCGTCGGCGGATTTCTGGCTTGGAAGGCTTTAAGCAGAAAAGTAGAATCTTGATGGAAACTTTGATAAAGAAAGACACGCGGCAATTGCGAAGATAATTGCAGGACGGAAATAGCGAAGTTCTTAAAAGCCGACGCCGAATTATCGCGTTTTCGCTTCTCGGAATCGCCGCGCTCTCGTTCATCGAAGCAAAAAAAGCATGGCGAAATTTAGCAGGTAATTAATCTAAAGTATGGGGAGGCAATAAATGGACTTTAAAACCGATAATTTATTGAATCAGGCGAATCTCGATACACATCACAGTTCACTGAGTTCCGCCGAAAAAACGTTTGCTGACGAAGCAAGATCCAGCGAAGTTTTTTCAGCTCTGAAAGCAAAACTTTTAAATATTCAGGAGTGGAATGATCATTCGATGCTTTCAAGCTATCAACTCTTTGACGAAAACGGGCAGACTTTAAAAACAGAGAAATTGGCGGTCGGACAATTCTTACGGATTTCGCTCAAAGGCACGCTAAAATATGATTGGATTCGAATTCTCGATATTGTTGAGGCGGCAGACGAATTTATCATCACGGTCAAGCCGGCGTCTGATCCGACCGCAGAAAAGACAGATAAAAGCGTCATTTCACATTTTTTTACGGATGAATCAACCAATAATTTTTGCCTTTTAAAACGTGCCAATACGGTTGCATTTTACGTCATCGGGCTGGACGAAAAGCAGAATACGAGCGAAACAAAAAATGCGCTTGAAACGATTCGCAATGTCGCCGTTAATCTCGGTTCTTATCTCGGCATTCAGAAAGGCGAGTGGGAAAAATTTTGTCATGATTTTCTTAACGACGCGTCAAATGAAGGAACAAAAACAAACGCTTTATAAAAATAAATAAGGTGAAAAATTATCTCTACGATGCGGTTATCATCGGCTCCGGTCCAAACGGTCTGGCGGCGGGAATTTATCTGGCGCAGCACGGGCTTTCGGTTTTAATCGTCGAAGCGGCGGACGAGATCGGCGGCGGCGTTCGCTCGGCGCCGCTGACTTTGCCCGGATTTCTGCACGACATTTGCTCGGCGATTCATCCGCTGACCATTGCCTCGCCTTTTTTTCAAACCCTGCCGCTTGCACAGTTCGGTCTCGAATTCATTCAGCCCGCTGCTTCGCTCGCGCATCCGCTTGATGACGGAACAGCCGTTCTGCTCAAAAAATCGGTTGCGGAAACTGCCGCGAATCTAGGCGCAGACGGTGCAAATTATCAAAATCTGGTTGATCATCTGACCGAAAAATTCGCCGAACTCGCGCCCGATATTCTCGCCCCGCTCAGGTTTCCGAATCATCCTTTGCTGCTTGCCGGTTTCGGTCTGAAAGCATTTCGTTCGGCCAAACAACTGGCGGACAGTTATTTCTCTGATACCCGTGCCCGCGCACTTTTTGCCGGTAACGCGGCGCATTCGATGATTCCGCTCGAAAATTTGCCGAGCGCGGCATTCGGTTTGGTTTTATTATTGACGGCGCACGCGGTCGGCTGGGGATTTCCGAAAGGCGGTGCGAAAATGATTTCTTCCGCGCTTTCCGCTTATTTTCTCTCACTCGGCGGGAAAATCGAAACTAAAACCCGGGTCGAAAACATTGACGAACTTCCGTTGTCCCAAATAATTTTATTTGACATCACGCCGCGTCAAATTGTTAAAATCGCCGGACATCTTTTGCCTGATTCATATCGCAAACGGCTGGAAAATTATAAATACGGCGCAGGCGTTTTTAAGATGGATTTTGCGTTAGACAGGCCGATTCCGTGGAAAGCAAAAGAATGCTTTGAAGCGGGAACGGTTCACTTGGGCGGAACTTTTGAAGAGATTGCCGCTTCCGAACGCGCTCACAATGAAGGGAAAATATCCGAAAAGCCTTTTGTTCTGGTCGCGCAAAACAGTCTTTTTGACGCGACGCGTACGCCTTTGGGTAAGCATACGGCGTGGGCGTATTGCCACGTTCCGAATAATTCGCCTGTTGATATGACCGAAATTATTGAAAACCAAATTGAGCGTTTTGCGCCCGGGTTTAGGGATTGCATTCTCGCCAAAACCGTAAAATCACCCGCTGACCTCGAAAGATACAATGCCAATTATGTCGGCGGCGATATCAATGCCAGCGGCAATGTTCGCGCCAATGGAGTTGTGC
>JBDTZT010000651.1:0-3077 GCA_040005005.1 Actinomycetota bacterium | reverse complement strand
TGGCGGAAATATATTCAGGCACAAAATATAAAGTTCCGGCAATGCTGGCCGCCGCCCGTTTGATTTCTTTAGAGCTGAATTCGCCGCGTTCAAAACGTTCGGCGACCATCTTTCTCAATACATTACAAGCCGCGAAGAAGGATGAAAAAACAGGAGACATTAACATTTTCTTGGATTTGAACGCGCCCAAAGATGAAGGCGATTTTGGGATTTATGATTTTATTTTGGGGACATTAACGACAGTTAAATCCGACAAAGATAAAAATAAATCCGATGAGGAAATATTTGCCGAAGCATTTGATACGCTGATTGCTCTTTTGGCTGAAGACAAAAAACTTCAATCAACTTTTGTCGGGAAAAATTATATTCCTTTTTTGGTCCAGATGAAAACCAAAGGTTACTCAAAAATATTTGCGTATTTGGTATTACAGCAAGACGGTAATAAAACTGCCGAAAAATGGCTAATTGCCAATAGCCCAAAAACGGTTGAATTCATAAATTGGGCAAAAGCCTATTAGTCAGGCAAAACCCCGGCCGGATTTTTTGGAAAATCAAAACCGTTTATATCTTTCTAAAATCAAATCAGCAACGCCCTCGATAATTTCTTTTGAAAGTTCCTGCGAGATATAAAGTGCGGCAATATTATGCGCGGCGATGATTACCGTTAAGGCTTCGGAAAGCCGGTTAAGTTGAAGTAAAATAAAAAATTTGGTGCGATAAGATTCGACCAGTTTTCGATAACTCTCGCCGCCTTCGAGCAATAAAATCGCCGCGTTGACAAATTTCAAGGCTTTCTCAAATTTTCCTTCGGCGATAAAAATTTGCGCTCTCGTTTCAAGCGAGTAACCCTCGCGGGTTTTGTCGCCGATTTGTTCAAATATCTTCTTTGCTTTTTGTGCCGAAAGATGGGCTTCTTCATACAACCCGACTTTGTGAAGAAGTTGCGCCAGATTATTTTCCGCCGCGCCGTAATAAATTTTGTGATCGGATTTTTGGAAAAAAGTTCGCGCCAATTTCAGATGTTTTAACGCTTCGTCCTTGTTTCCCAAATTTTTATAAGCGATTGCTAAATGATTATGAAACGATCCGTTTAATAAATCTCCGGCGTGTTTGCTAAACAATTCGGTCAAATCCTGACTGCGATTGATAACTTTTTCATACTTTCCTCTGTCAATATCCAAAATAGCTTCGATAACAAATGAATAAAGCCGAGTCGGATGATTTTCACGCAAATTTCTTGAAAAAGATTCATTCAGCCAATCAGTTGCTTCGGTAAATTGACCTTTTCTTGAATAAACCAAAGCCAAATAATTTTCGCATTCAGCAACTTTTTCAAAATATGAAAGTGAAAGAAATCTTTGGCGTGATTGAATCAGTAGATCCTTTGAAATTTCCTGAGAATTGATTATTTGCTGGGAATTTCCCAAAAATCCGACAACACTACCGAACCGCAGAAAAAGTTCGGCAGATTCTTCACCCGAAAGTCCGATGGCATTAGGAAATTGTGAGATACTGTCCCAAAAAGGTGAAAGGCATTGAAAGGCTTTTTCATATTGACCTTTTGCTTCGGCACTGATAACTTTTGATAATGTAATCGCAAGAGTTTGGGAGTTGTTCATAATTTTTTCTGAAACTTTTCGATAATTAATAATTTCATTGAACTTCGACAACTTTATTAAAACTTAAACCGGGAGAAAAATGAAAAAACTATTTAGAATTAGCTTTTTAATTGCTGTATTATGTTTTGTCGCTCCAGTATATGCCGATGGCGATATGACGACCGGTGACAAAACCTGCACACAAAATTGCAGTGGGTTGATTGGTGGAACAAACCCAATAACGACTACGCCGGATGCTAATAATCAGGATGATTCAGCAATCGGAAACATCTACACTTGGGTTTATAATCAAATTTCCGATTTACTTAATTAGCAACAAAAAATTTAACGATCTAATCGGAAACCGGCTGATGATTTGAATTCAAATTTCAGTCGTTTTCCGCCCGGAATAAACCATAATGCTATTTGATAGAAAACATAACACGAAAGTGTAAGAAATAAAACCCTTTAGTCAAAAAGTTTTTAATCGGCCACAAACATCGTTCCCGTTCCTTCATCAGTAAAAACTTCCGAAAGCAAAGCGTTTCTGTTTGTTCCGCTAATAATATGTGCTGATTTTACGCCGCTTTTGAGCAGCGACATCAGACTTTGCAGTTTCGGAATCATTCCGCCCGTCGCGCGTCCGGTTTCAATCATTTTTTCAGCTTCAGGAATCGTCAAACGCGAAATTTTGGTATTTTTATCGTCGGGGTTCAAATAGATTCCGTTGACATCCGAAAGCAAAACGAGTTTTTCGGCCTTTAGTTGGATAGCAATTTCAGCGGCAATAGTGTCAGCGTTGATGTTGAAAACTCGTCCGTCGTCGTCCGCGCCGAGCGATGACACGACCGGCAGGTAATCGGCGTCGAGAAGCAAACTAAGAAGATGTGAATTAATTTCCAGAACATCACCGACATTGCCGAAATCTATCGTTTCCATCATACCGGTTTCTTTATTTCTAATTTCCTTTGGCGGCCGCTTGACGGCGTGAACAATATTTCCGTCAATGCCCGAAATTCCGACCGCATTGATTCCGCGATGACGAAGTGCGGCTAAGATTTCGGTGTTGATTTTGCCCGCGAAAATCATTTTGGCGAGTTCGAGCGTGTCGTCATCCGTGACGCGCCGACCTTCGATGACGGTTTGCGCGACACCGAGTTTTTGGGCGAGTTCCGAAAGTTGTTTGCCGCCGCCGTGAATGACGCAGATTTTGATGCCGACCTGGTGAAGCAGAGCCAATTCTTCTGCCAGCGACGCGAGATTTTCTTTGTTTTCCGTGACTTTTCCCGAAAATTTCACGACAAAAGTTTTGCCTTTGAATTTTTGAATATAGGGCAAAGCCTCGCGCAATAGTTCTAATTTCTGTTCGTTCATAAAAACTTTTTCACTATTTCCGACGTTATTTTGGATTCGGCAACCGCAACAATTTCAAACTCAGTCAAATCCTGCCATTGCAAAATCCATTCTTGCAGCAAACTT
>JBDTZT010000650.1:0-3078 GCA_040005005.1 Actinomycetota bacterium | reverse complement strand
ACCAGCGGGAAATGCGGATATTTCATCGTTTGCGACCAGACGCGATTTGCGCCGCGCACGGTGACGGGCAAAACGGGAACGCCCGCTTCCATCGCAATCCGGATCGCGCCGGTTTTAAATTCGAGCAGCTTGCCGTCGGGAAACGTCCGTGCACCTTCCGGAAAAATTAAGAGCGTCGCGCCTTCTTTCAGCGCCGTCAAAGATTCGCGCAAAACGCTTTTGGTCGTGCCGCGTTTAGTGTCAACCGGAAACGAACCGAGATAACGGATCATCCAACCGACAAAAAACCAGTCAAAAGCCTTATCCCACGCCATAAAACGAAATTTGCGCTTCATCGGCGCACAAATCCAGAACGGATCGAAATAAGTCTGATGGTTTGAAACAATCAGCAAACCGCTTGGCAGGTTTTTCGGGATATTTTCCTTGTTATGATACTTGATGCGCCAGAGAAGTTTGCTGACGGCGAATACAAAATGACGGACGGCATCAATGACAATCGGCGGCGGGTATTTGCAGGGGACAGATTTTTTCACAGGTGTTGAAGAAAAACAAATATGCTGCCCTTTAGAATAACTAAACTGCGGCAAATTCTTTAATCAGCGAAGTGTTTTCTTCAGCCGTTGAATCATCTTCTTCGCCCGGCAAAATTTCTTTATCACTCGAGAGCGAAAGTTCTTCAACCGGAAAGACCGCATCAATAAATTCGAGATGAAGTTTCGGCAATTCATATTCGGAAGTTTGCCGGTTGCGGACCACTGCCAACGCGGAAAAATTGTGCGGAACGCAATTGAATTGCACTGAATCGCCGATATCTACACCTAAATTTGAATAGATTGCCGCGCCGCTCAAACTGATATTTTCAGTGAGGGCATTTTCATCGGAAATAAAATTCTTGTCATTATCATGAGCCGCCAGCAAAACCTCAAATGAAAGCCAATAGCGCGAATGACGACGCACGATAAAGGACTTTTGAGCTTCGACGATTTTCCACGTGCCGTCTTCGTTCATTCCAGAAATCCGGTATGATTGGAGCGGATTTTCCGTGTAGCTGGCCGGAACTTTTTTACCGACAAAGGCAACGCCGACGTGATAGGTCGAAGCCGCGTCGCCCGAAACCGGACTGCAATGCTGAACCAATCCCCAAACGCGATACAACTCTTTATCTTGATCGTAACAGCGCAGATGGCGCGGCATCGACATCATTAATGAAAGTAAGTGTCCGACTTCACATTTGTGTTGTAGGTAAAAGCCTGCGCCGGAACGAGAAATACTTACCAAATCGGTTGTTTCCTTCCAAAAAGTTTCTCGGTTTTCTTTGGCTTTAACGACTGTTGAAATCGATAGTGAGCTGCGTTCGTTCTCACGGGTTTCATTCTCTGATACAACTGACATAGATTCTCCTGAAAATTTAGTTAAATGAGTATTTCTGGTATTTTTTTGAATTTCAGCCGATTCCGTCAAGCGGAAATCGGGCGTCAATAAATTCTAAATGAATACGCGGCAGATTGTCTTTGCCGATACGCCGATTGCGGACCATCGCCATGGCGGAAAAATTACCGTGTTGTTTAATGATTTGAACCTTATCGCCGATTTTTATTTCAAGAGAAGAAAAAACTGCCGCGCCGCCCGCCGAAATATTTTCCGTGACGGTTTTTTCGTGGGCAATAATATTTTCTTCCGCGTCCAAAACGGCGATATAGACCTCAATCGGGATCGAATAGCGCGGTTGTTTGCGGGTTGAAACCAGTTGGTCATCTTCGCAGATTTCCCAAAAACCATTTTTTTTAATTTCGCGGAATTGGTAAATGGCGGAAGGAGTTTTTCGGTAGCTGAAAGGTGGTTCTTTGCCGATAAAAGCAACGCCGATGTGGTAAACATTGGATTTGCCGACGGAAATTTGATGACAATGCCGGACAATGCCCCAAACGCAGTATTGTTCTGCATCGTGGTCGTAGCGGCGCAAAATTTTATCAAGCGGAATCGTCAGAAAAAGCAATTGTCCGATAACAAACAGACGGTTCAGATAAAAATCCGCGCCCATCTTGGAAACACTTTTTAAATGGGTCACTTCACGCCAAATTTTATTTTGCGTTTCGTGTGCTTCGACGCGAACCGGAAGCTGGGTTGAAATGCGTTCGGCGCGGCGGCGGGATTTTTCTGCGATAGATAACATAGCTTAATCCTGAGAGCCGAAAGGCGTTTGCATTTGGATGATTTTGATAAGTTTATTCAATTCCTTCAAGCGGAAAGAAATGGTCAATAAATTCAAGGTGAAGACGCGGAATGCTGTCGGGACCAAGCCGTTTACCGCGCACCACCGAGATAATCGTGGTGTTATATTGTTCGCTCGAAAGGCGCATAAACGAGCCGACATCGGCGCTAAGTGATGTGAAAACCGATGCGCCGCTCAACGAAATATTTTCCGTCACGGTCATTTCCGCACCGATTACGTTGCCCTCATCGTCTAAGATTTCGAGCATCACATTGACGGGAATCTGATAGCGCGAATGACGGCGTAATTCTTTCGGCAGATCTCTTTCATCAGGATTGGCCGGAGCGTCGACAATATGCCAGAAACCTTTTTCTTCAAGTTGGGTGATTTCGTAAAGTTTGGCGGGATTGGTAGTATAGCTGGTCGGCGGATTTTTGCCGATAAACGCGACTCCAACGGCATATTTTTCCAAAGCAATACTGTTTTTGACCGATACACAACGACGCACTAAGCCCCAGATTCGATATTGCGGCTCCATATGATCGTAGCAACGCAACTGGCGCGGCATCGGCAGCGTCATCGCGACCAGCCGTCCACGTTTGATCGGGCGGTTCAAATTAAACCCCGCACCAAAGGCGGAGACGTCCTGAAGGCGCGTAATCTCGCTCCACACGACGCTTCGATTAACTTTCCCTTCGATCCGAATCGGCAAAGCCAATCCGATGCGCTGGATACGACGGTCTTCTTTTTCGCTGACGGAAGTAATTGACAACATATAATCCTCTAGAATCGTAAAGTTATTGAAAAGATGAGTTTTAGGTTAGGTTCGAAAGGCCTTTTAAGAGTTCTTTCAAAGATGCTTGTAA
>JBDTZT010000649.1:0-3088 GCA_040005005.1 Actinomycetota bacterium | reverse complement strand
AATGTGTTTAACTTTGGATCCGCCACAGGAGAAGATAAAAAAGAGGAGCAAACCGCACAAAGCGATTTGCAAAAGGAATCTGAGGTTAAAAAACGGGCACTCTCGTAATATCATTTTCTTCAAAAGACACTTTTCCCGAAAAAATTTGACTCTTTAGTCTGACTGTCGGGCATTGACCGTCAAACTTTTCTTCAATTCTCCGAAAAGGGGCAACTCCTCGGAAAACGTTTCGGAAAAACTTATGTTTTCAATTTTCGCCGATTTTCATCGGCATTGAAGAAAAAAGTGTAATCAACTCTAATTTTCAGAAAAAATCACCGTTTCCGCCATTTTAAATGAAACTTTAGCGCAAAAAACGTCTTGTTTGCTCAAGACGGAATCTGGTATTTACTTTGAAATTATCAGGGACAAGCGAAAGAATAGCACAAGTTTTAAGATTAACCAAAAGAATTACAGGCCGAAAAAATAGTCGGCAATTGGCAGTCTATATCCTGTGCATTGACAATTTTACTGCCAACCGCCGGCTTCTCTAAATTTATTCGGGAACGAATTCGCCGAGTTTGTCGGCAACTTGAGCGGAAAGGTCAATCGCGGATTTGGTTGCGCTTTGTTCGTCGCCAGCAACCGAAGTCATCACGCGGACCAACGCACCGTCGCTTCGGCGGCGCAGAAGACTGTCCCAAACGGTGTTGATTTTGTCGCGGTATTCGCTCGCTTCGATGCGTCCGCGACCTTGATACCAATAAATCATTATCTGGTCGGACGTGCCGTTTTCGACGCGATAACCGTTTGCCGTGAAAGTTTTCCCGCCCGGAGTATTAATTTGGATAATTTGCGGCTCGCGCATCACCCAACCCGCGCCGGGCAAACAATTTTGCGGACTGTGATAAGTTATGCCCGTGCGTTGCGAGGCATAATAGCCGACATAAATATTTGCCAATCTGCCGTCCGCCGAAAGATACCAACGCTGCGTGTAGTCTGAAACCCGCAAAACACTTTCAGTTTGTGCGGGGAAATGCTCTTCATCGCCTTTCTGCCGCCAATCACCGAGAATTTGGGAAAATTGGGCTAAAGATTTGCGCTGAATCTCCGTTTCGCCGCGCCGCTCAAACCAATTGATGAAAACTCCGCCGAAAAGCAAAACGGCAATCAAAAGCCAAAACTTTGAATTTCGGCTATCGGTTTTTTGTCCGGCGATATTTGATTCGATTTCTTTCATCTGAAAAATATTATTTCAGGAAACATAAAAGCCTAATGCAATCAATTTTCCGACTTGCCGCCAGCTAGACCGATAAATTATTTTTTTTGTCTTCGTCAGAAACCTTCGTCTGCGCGTTAATTTGAAACGCGAAAGCGGCTAGAAGCAATAAAAATATGGCTGATTTTTTTATCATCTAAAACTCCTTTTTGAAATTAAACTTTCGGAATTTTACGTTTCAGAAGGAATTTTGTTTGAAGAAATTTTACGAAAGACGAATTGCAGACAAAAATTAACCAAAATCAATAAGCCAAGTGCGATGACATAAACGAGCCAACCGGTTAAATCGTGCCAGAAACTTTCGGTCGCCTGTTTGCCGTAATAATATGTCAAAACGCCCGTTGCCGTGACCCGCGCCGCATTAGTCAAAACCGCAATCGGAATCGCCGAAAACATTAAAATCACGGCTCGCCAAAAGTCTTGATTTTTTAAGAAATAGAACCAGCCGTTTTCAGCCAATTCGCGTTTTGTCCGCGTAAAATACGCAAGAATCAACGCCAGCGTCATGAGCGTCATCAAACTGCGAATTCCGCTGCACGCTTCGACGACTTCGAGCGCGATGACCTGCGTCGCGCCGCTTGGCAGAATCTCGAAAACATTGCCTTTGCGAACAGTCGGAATTTCAAACAGACGAATTCCCCAAACCGCGATCTGCGACGCGTAAATCTGCAAGGGAAACGCGATTTTGTTAAAAATTATCTGCGGAACCGGGATTGCAAGAAGCAGTAAAGCAAAAGGCACGACTAAAGCGCACAAAATCCGCGTGCCGAAAAAATAAACGACAATGCCGACAAGCATCAAAACGAGCGAAACGCGCTGCGTAAAAAGTTCCGCGCCTAAACTGCCGCCCAAAAGCATCAGAATCGCGAATAAAATCAAGCTTGCGCCAAGCCAAAATTTCGGCGTTTTAATTACTTTCTTAATATCATCGAATTCCATCCAAACGATAAATCCGATGACAAACGGCACCAGCAAACCGTGCGAATAGTTTTCGTCCGTCCACCAATCACGCCCAAGTTTTGCCAGCACGTTGGCGTAAAGAAAAGCCAGCGTCAAACCAATTAAAATAGGTTTCCAAATGGTTTTAAAATTGATTGAAACTGAACTCATCGGCTTGATACTCAAATAGCAGGAAACGTCAAATCACGCAGGTTTTCCGCAATTCGTTAAAGAAAACCCAACTGAAGTTGGAACTAAGAACGTTTTAATTTAATTTTGTCCGGTACTTAAATAAAAAACCGCGAACAAGGTCGCGGTTTTTATTCAGAATTGTTAAGGAAGTTTAATTGCCCAACGCTTTGGCGGCATTTAATCTGCCGCCGCTTTCGATTTTGCCGTTGAGTGAATCAATTTTATCAACCGATTTCAAAAGACGTTCGCGCAATTTGGCGACCGAAAGATCCGGCGAAGAGGCCAAAACCAATGCGGCAACCCCTGAAACATACGGCGTCGCCATCGAAGTTCCCGACGCTTCACGGTATTGGTCGCCCAGCCAGGTCGAAAGAATGTCCTTGCCCGGCGCGGCGATGTGAACCGTTTTCACGCCGAAGTTCGAGAACGAAGCGAGCTGGTCATTTCGGTCCAAAGCCGCGACGCTGATGACATTCGGCAAATCGTAGTTTGACGGGTAATGCGGTCTTTTATCATTGCTTGAGCCATCGTTTCCGGCGGCGGCGACAAATAAAATTCCGGCTTCACCGGCGGCGCGAATCGTATCTTCCAACGCTTTTGAATACTGCGTCGAACCCCAACTTGCGCTGATCACCCGAAGATTGACGCCTTTTTGTTTGCGGTCAATCGCGTAATTGATGGCTTCAATCGCATCTTTCG
>JBDTZT010000648.1:0-3088 GCA_040005005.1 Actinomycetota bacterium | reverse complement strand
AATTCAAAACGCAACGGGCGCGGGCAGATCTGGCGGATGGATCTGGAAGGCAAGAATATGAGGCAAATGACCGAAGGCGAATCCGATGTGAGCAACGCCCGGCTGCTTGCCGACGGGCAAACTTTGATCTATCAGGCATCGGTTCCGCCGCTCGGATGGGTTCTGATGAAGAAATCAGGCGATGGCAGCCTCAAGCGGTTAACCGACATGGAAGTCGGGAGCTGGGACGTTTCGCCGGATGAAAAATTGGTGGCTTACGCGGCGCAGAATCGGGAAACAAAAAAGATGAAGACTTTCGTTTGCCCACTCGAAGGCGGCGCGCCGCTCAAGGTATTCGATATCGATCCCAACCGAACCCTGCGCTGGACGCGCGACGGCAAGGCCCTGACCTTTGATATCGCGAGAGGCGATTCGGGCGAAATCGTTCTCCAACCGCTCGAAGGTGAAAAAAAGACGCTCGCCAGTTTCGCGGCGGATCGTTTTTTCTGGTTCGACTGGTCTTTCGACGGCAAAACCTTTGCCTGCATTCGCGGCAAACATCTAACCGATGTCATTGTCATAAATACGGAAGACAACATGCCGAAATAAATTGAATA
The DNA here is from genome assembly GCA_040005005.1 of Actinomycetota bacterium. Taxonomy (GTDB): domain Bacteria; phylum Acidobacteriota; class Blastocatellia; order Pyrinomonadales; family Pyrinomonadaceae; genus JAFDVJ01. The sequence continues at coordinate 2,492 of JBDTZT010000648.1, read as the reverse complement.
GATCTAAGATTAAAGGTCTTTTAAGAGATGAATTGTTATTGTTGTTCGGGCAAACTGTTCGAGAATTGCTGCCGGCCTTTTATCAACGGAACCACCAAACCGCCGACAGCGCTCGCTTTGATGCGTTCGCGTTATTCCGCGTATGCAATTGGCGACGTCGAATATCTTTTCCGGACGACACACTCTTCGACGCGCAGGTTGCACGATCCGCAAGCCATCAAAGAATGGGCGGAATCGTGTTTCTGGCAAAAACTGGAAATAGAAACGACCGAGCGGGGAAGCATTAAGGATAAACGCGGAATGGTCGAATTCAGGGCTTTTTATCTGGATGTCGATCAGCAACTGCAAATCCACCACGAATATTCGAATTTTGTGAAGGAAATAGGGAACTGGTTTTTTGTTGACGGAAAAGTTGCGCATACATAAAGCGCCGGATGGATCGTCACAAAAAAGTAACGTTAGTATTGGAAAAAGTGATTTTCAACGCAAAGTCGCAAAGAAACAAAGGTGCCAAGATAAATCCGTTGTTTGCTGGCAATGTTTTGATTGAAACATCACTTATTGCGAGCCTGTCAAGCAGATTGTGTAACTGCCTTTTTTACATATAAGGAGCGAGCTGCTCCTCGAACTCGATGGCGAACCGATTCATCGCCTGTTTCCAGTTTTGGATCGGCATCGTCCATTTCCTGGCTGCCGCCTGGGTTGCCAGATAGACCACCTTCAACGCAGACTCATCGGTCGGAAAAACTTTTCGTTTACGCGTTGCTTTGCGAATCACCGAATTTAACGATTCGATCGCATTCGTCGTGTAAATAACTTTCCGGATTTCTTCCGGATAGTCAAAAATCGTTCGCAGATTTAACCAATGATTTTGCCACGACTTGTAAATCTGTGGATATTTCTCATCCCATTTTTCGGCAAACTTCTCTAATTCTGCCAGTGCCTCATCTTCGGTCGCCGAGCGGTAAATGCTTTTCAGATCAGCCGTCACCGCTTTGTAATCTTTCCAGGCGACATAACGCAGTGAATTTCTGACCTGATGAACGACACAAAGCTGCACACTCAAGCCGCAAGTCTTGTCGCTTTGTTCAGCAATTATGTCCGCAAGAGAGAACTTCTCAAATATTTCGTCTGCAACCCTATCTGGTGACTGCCGGTAAAATATATTTCTCCATAATTTTATTAACCTGCGGGTGCCCGTAAGGTCGGTTGTAGGCAGTCGCGGTTATGATGACGACGAGCGGCTGGTCTTTAAAAATGAAAATTTTGTTGCCGCCGTTTCCGCTGGCGTTAAACGCTTCATACGGTTTGTCGTTTGCTTTGAAGATTGTGTTCCAGAAAAGATAGCCGTAATGCCCGCTATCGTCGTAAGGAAGCTTCAGGTATCTGGTGAATGTTTTATCTACCCAATTGCGCGAAATGATTTGTTTTCCGTTCCACTTGCCGCCGTTTTTGTAAACTTGTCCGAATTTTGCAAAATCCAACGCGCTCATCCGCAAACCGCCCGCCGTGTTCGGAACTTTTTGCGGCGTAAACTGCCACTCGTATTTTGTGATGCCTAATGGCTTAAATAGTTTTTTATCGGCGTATTTTTCCAAACCTTCGGGAACGGATTTGTTGATAATGTCGCCCAAAACGACGACCCCTGCGGTGAAATAATTCCAGTTTTTTCCGACTTCCTTTTTATCGTCCATCGGCAAATCGAGCGTAAACTTCACCCAATCGGGGGTCGGATACATGTTTTCTTCGTTGCCGGGCGAAGATTCGTCATCGTCGTTGCCGTTAAAACCTGAACTCATCGTTAGCAAGCTTTTAATCGTTACACTGTCTTTTTTCGCGGAATAATTGGCAAATTTCGTGAGGTCGTAAAAATCCCTGAGATTTTGGTTTTCGCTTTTAATGTAGCCGTCATTTATGGCAATGCCTATCATCGCCGACGCGAAGGATTTGCCGACCGAGCGCGTGTCGTTCAAAGTTTCACGCGCCGCGCTGTTAAAATATTCTTCGATTAACAATTTACCGTTTTTGATGACAACAAGGCTCGTGATTTCTTTGTATAGATTTTCGGCGATTTTCAGGTTGAGCTCCCTGATTTTTTCCGTGTCGTAAGCGTCTTTGGAAATTTTCCAGCCGCTGCCGGGTTTGATTGCCTGAATTACGATTTGTTTTTCATCAATTTTTGGTTTTATTACTGTCAATTGCAGTTCGCCTGCGGCAATCAAATCTCCGACTTTTAGTTCTATAGTTTTTATATACGGGCGGAGTTCTATTTTGAGCAGATGATTCCCGGCAGTCAAAACTTCTTCGCCGCCGCTGAGCATAAAGCGATTCCACATAAACCTGCCCCACGAATCTTCATTCGTCGAGCTCAGCAGAGGCACGCGAAGAACGGTCTTTGTGTTTTTCGCTTCGGGCAAACCGGCGCCGACGTGAAGATTTTCCGTATAAATCAAAACATTATCGACATAAAACGAAAATTGATAGTTGCCGAT
>JBDTZT010000647.1:0-3094 GCA_040005005.1 Actinomycetota bacterium | reverse complement strand
TGCGCTCTTGAAGCGATGCATTATACAAATCTCTACACAAGTCGAGCGTGTATTCGAGTTTGGTTGTTTGTGCCTTGCTCGGATAGATGCGAAACCTGAAATTTTTGATTACAATAGATTCAGCCATTTGCTTTTTACTAACCCTAAAAAGTATTTCGGTGAGAGTTGGGCTAGTATTTCTGCACTTTCTCAACTCGTTTTCTATTTTATTACAAACACAAAGCAAAATACACAAAGTAACGCGCTTATCCACCACCAATTTCAGAGCAAATTGGAAGTGGTCTTGCGCTAATTGCTGATAAATAGGAAAAAAAGTCTTTTCTTAATTTGTTCCGCTTATAATCGAAATTATTTACGAAAAGCATAATAAACAATCGAGTTTACAACCAATTTGATCATCTCGGTAGATATTTGTGATGAACTAACGACTTTTAGTGATGAAAACGTGTTTGTCAATTCTGCCTTTTCCAATTTGTTGCTGCACTCTGGTTTTTAACAAATCGAAATTGGCTCGTCCAGACATCTGCCGTTTGATCGTTTTCAGACGTTTGACCTGCCCTTCCAGTTTGCCCGTTGCTCCATTCTGATGACATTGCCGACCTGCCGGCTTTTTCATCCGTCAGCAAGAACTTGTCGCAATTCTTCCGGTCCGTTATTTCGCTCATCTGCACCTTTTTGAGCCATCCATCAAATAATTCTTCACAATTTCCCCGAATCATTATCCGAAATTCAATCCCTAAATCTTGTAAACCGACGATTTTCAGACGTAATCGGCGCAGTTTCTCCAGAAATTTCTTTGCGCCTTCTTCACTTTTCATTAAGAGCATTCGGGCGGTTTGGCGTAACGAATAACATTTTGTAAATGATGGTTTTATCAACTGTCCAGCCCTTTTGCGCCATTTTTGAACATATCTCCGAACGGGTGAAACGATTCCCGTAAAGCCCTGATTTTTGATTTCAGCAAACAGATTTTGCGCGTTTTCTTTACCTTCCCGCCATCTCTGCCGGAAGAATTCGGTAAAACCCCGCAATTTACTTTTCCGTCCCTGTCCGCTTTACCGGGAAAGAAAATCGGCGACTCGTAAATATCTTCTGACTGTGTTCCGGCTGATTCCCAACTCGTTTCATGTTTTCCTGATGCTCAAGCCCCGCGAAAACAAATCTTTTTTTTGTCGATAAAGTTCGCGGCGATTAATTTCGGTTTTCGAAACGGGTTGATTTTCAAAGATAACTTCCGATATTTTCACCACGTCTTTTCGCATCACATCACGCTCGGTCGCTGCTTCATCACAATTTAATTTACTCGGATTGTAGATGAACCTAAATTATAAGCTAAACCTTGTGTGCAACTTAGGCATAAATATACATATTTCACCCGCTAAAATGTATGTTGCTGTTTTAACAGGTTCTGATGAAATACCGAATAATGCATAGTTAGTAATATGAATAAAACAATAAAAAAACTTCTTTTAAGTTCAATTATGAGTTTATTTTTGACCGGTTTTGTTTGCTCGCAGAATAAAGTTGCGCTAATTGAAATTTCAATTAAACATAATGAGGATCGCAATGAACTTCTCACAAAAAATCAATTGCAAAGATTGATAAAACTGTATGACGTTTCCAAATGGATATTTACGAAGAAAGTGATGATTGATCGTGAGGCGATTCCACACAGTCATCCGATTTTAACTTTACATACGAGGCATTTAAAAGATGATGAATTGCTGCTTTCGACATTTGTTCATGAACAAATGCATTGGTTTTTTGTTCAAAAAAACAAAGAAACATTCGAGGCTGTCAAAGATTTAAAGGAATTATTCCCGAAAGTCCCTATAGGTTTTCCCGGAGGAGGAGATGAAGAATCTACTTACACACATTTATTAGTTTGTTATTCGGAATATCAGGCTGATAAAGAACTGTTTGGAGAGTTAAAGGCTCGGCAGATAATGGAATTTTGGAGTACTGATCACTATACATGGATATATCAACAAGTACTTGGCAAAGAGCGTGAAATTGGTTCTGTAATAAGAAAATACAATTTGAAAAATTAAACACTATTTTGGGTTGAGTGTAAGTATATTATTGCCTAAATTATTTATGAAGCGTTTGATTACTATTTTTGTGGGAGTTTTGCTTATCTTTTCCGGCGAAGCGTTAAAAAAGTTCGTAGTTGCTCAACAAAACAAACCGATTCCCGCGCCGGAATTTAAAAAGAATCAGGGCTGGCTCAATACAGATGAGCCACTAACGCTCGCAGCGCTGCACGGCAAAATCGTGCTGCTCGATTTCTGGACTTACGGCTGCATAAATTGCATTCACATTATTCCCGATCTTAAAAGACTTGAAGCGAAATATAAAAACGAACTCGTCGTTGTCGGCGTTCATTCCGCCAAATTTATCAACGAGCGCGAATCGGAAAATATTCGCCGCATAATTTTGCGTTATGACCTCCAACATCCGGTTGTCAACGATGCTGATTTGAACATCTGGAAATCCTATCACGCCGAAGTTTATCCGACGCAAATTTTAATTGATCCGAACGGCGAAATCGTCGGCAAGTTTATCGGTGAAGGACAGTTAAAATCACTCGACCGTCAAATCGCGGAAACCATCGAAGAATTTCGCGCGGCGGGAAATCTCGAAGAAAAGCCGATCAAATTCGCGCTCGAAAAAGATAAATTCGCCGACGCGCCTTTGCTCTTTCCGGGTAAAGTCGTAGCGGACGAGAAATCTAACCGGCTTTTTATCGCCGATACAAACCATAACCGGATTGTGGTTACAAAGCTCGATGGCACTTTGCTCGACATTATCGGAAACGGTCAAGCCGCGCCGACCGACGGCGATTTTCAAACCGCCGCATTCAACCTCCCGCAGGGAATGGCTCTCGACGGAAATTTCCTGTATGTCGCGGACACTAATAATCAGTTGATCCGCCGCATCAATCTCGATACGAAAAAGGTTGAAACCATCGCCGGAACCGGACAGCAGATTAATGAAGTCAACATCGGTGGCGCAGCGCGAAAAATTCCGCTCAATTCGCCGTGGGATTTACAGCTTGTCGGCGCGCGGCTTTTTATAGCGATGGCGGGCAATC
>JBDTZT010000646.1:0-3097 GCA_040005005.1 Actinomycetota bacterium | reverse complement strand
ACTTATTGAAAACGTCCAAAACCTGCCTTAATCAAATTTATGAAACCTTTGATTTGCCCCCAATGCGGCGGAAAAATAACTGAATATAACCAGTGGCAGAAGTTTGCGACCTGTGGTTACTGTGACACAAAATTTATTATCGAACCTGACCCGCCGCAATCTTTTTCGCCTGCTGAGCCGGATTATCAGGCGTTTCAAACATCGAAGCCCAATTTTAATATTGTCATCGGTGTCATCGCGGCGATTTGTATAATTTTCGGCGCGATAATTTTTCTGACACTGGCCAGCGGGATCAAACCGAAAACAACCGCCAATTATCCTTCCTATCCAACGCCTGTTAAGTTTATTTCACCGACGAATTCGCCGACGCCGAATCCGAATTTGCTCGAATTCGGAAGTAAAGGTACGGGAAACGGTTTGTTTCAGAATGCCGACTCGGTGGCCGTTGATAAAGAAGGGAGAATTTACGTCGCCGACGATTCCCTGCGCGTTCAGCAATTCAATCAAAAAGGCGAGTTTTTGAAGGTTTGGCAAATCCCGACGCAAACGAGATATTACAAACGCGCCCGCACAATTCAGAAAATCGCGGTTGACGATAAAGACCGGCTTTATGTGCTGGTCGGCGGCGTCGTTCAGAGGTGGGAGCAGAACACGAGCGAGCTGCCGGAAGTAACTTTTGATGCCGCCCCTGATTTCATGGTTGATTTTGCGGTCAGAAGCGACGGCGGTTTGTTGATGGTTTCGATCAATGACGACATCGAAACCTTGATTTTTATGAATCGTAATGAAAAGGTCACGCGCCGCCTCAACGGCTTTCACACCGAAACCGCCGATGCCGCGCTTTCGCCGCGTGAGACGGGTTTACAAGCTATTCGACTCGCGGTTGACAGCGCTGGAAACATCTATTCGGTTTATGCGTTCGGCGATTTGGGAAGTTATCAACTCAGCTATAACGCTGAAGATTTGATGATTTTCCGCTTCACGCCCGAAGCCAAATATGTCAATAAATTTGTCGAGAGTATGAATTCGTGCGGCATCGAAGTTGATAATCAAAGCCGAATTTATGTTTCGGACCAGGAAACCATAAAAATCTATACAAACAACGGCGAACTGGTTTCAACGGTTTCCGACCTTGGCGGAATAAATGCTTTTGCACTCGATAAACAGAATAATATTTATGTTTTGCACGACGACAAAGTTATCAAACGTCCGGCCATCAAATAAATTTCGGAGATAAAAAATGACCAGGATTTTAGGGCAAACGCTTTTAGTCATCGGCTTAATTACAATTTTCAGCCTTGCCATCCTGGCGCAAACAGGCAAACTGATGCTCGGTGTCAAACTTCGTCCCGAAGTGAGCGCGATAGCCGACGAAATCGAACAAAAAACAAAACAGAAGATTGACGCCGAGTTCATCGAATTTGACGACCGGTTTACGCTCGGCTCAAGTTATATCAGCGAGAACGCCACGGCGATCGTCCACGTTAATTCAAACTTAAAACGACAGACGCAAAAGCTTGAAGCCGTTATCGCACACGAACTTCTGCATTTGCGGCTGCGCGCCAATAATTATCCGGTCTTCCTGTTTGCGCCTAATGTTAAAACCCGGCGCGGATTGGCGCAGGATGTCGAACAATCGAACGCCAATGATTTGGCAAGTCTTATCGAACACCGCATTTTCAAAGCCGAAATGGATAAATTCGGCTTAAATCAAATCATCAATCTGGCGGGCGACACCGAAAGCGCCGCCGAACAAAGAAACGGCGCAAAAGACGGACAGGCGGACGCCATCAATTTTGCCCGCGCCGTGCTCGAATATCAAACGAGCGCCGACATTGAAAAGCTGCGGAAGATTTACCAAACAAACAAATGGCAAAAATCGCTCAAAATCGGTCAGGAAATCGCCGATTTAATCAGCGGTTCCAAGATTATCTCACCCGAATCATCGGCCAGGGTTTTCCAGCTTTGCCTCGCCAAACTCTACCCGTCACCGCGCCCTTTCAAACTAATCCCCGACAAAACCGTCAAGGCTTACCGTCAAATGCTCATCAGTCTTTGAGGCAGAATCTGCCCGGTCGTAAAAAGACTTTATTTATCGTAAATGAACCGCAATGCGGCGAAAAACTATCGCAGTTTGGAAAATTTTGAACTTTGCTGTATAAACACATCGAACGCCTTTCGATGAAAATAAATTTAAATTTACGCTTAGACAACGAAAATTTTACGGGCGAAGTCTAAGACTTTGTAGAATTTAAATCTTGTCTGCTTAATAAACTAATAAAGAGGAAAAATTATGAAAAACGAAAATACGACACAGGAGTTGTGTCAGGAGGTCGGGGCGGAAACTTGCGGCGGTCGCCGTGAGTTTTTGGTCAAGGCGACCGCGATTGCCGGCGGCGTGGTCCTGAGTTTGTCGGGTTTGAGTGCGGCACAGGCACAAAAGGATAAAGACAAAGATAAAAAGAAAGACGGCGATACGATGAACGAAGATTTAGTTTTGAAGCTCGATGCGTCGAGTCCTTTGAGCAAAGTCGGCGGAACCGATACGGTCGAAACCAAATCTGCCGGAAAAGTGATTATTGTCCGCAACGGCGAGATGAGTTTTGCGGCTTTTCACGCCAAATGCCCGCACAAAGGCGGACCGATCAAATACGACGAAAAAACCAAACAACTCTTTTGCCCGTGGCACGGATCGCGTTTCGACGCGGCCAGCGGAAACGTCCTGAAAGACCCGGCCAAAGAACCTTTAACCGCTTTCACAACGAATCCGGCGGTGGTTGTTTCGGTAACTCCAAAAAGCTAATATTCTGAAAAGAATTTTGCAGCCCAAGCAATCTGCTGATTTTATAATTGCTTGGAGTTATTTTGGATATATAATCGCAGATTTTCAAAACAATTTTTGCCTTCCCAATTTTAACAACGACGAAAAGGAGATTTTATGTCGCAAACAGTGCAATCAACAGCAATAAACGAAGAAAAACTACAAAATTTTCTGGGTAAGGTGGTCGGTGATTTCGGGGCATCTTTAAGTTCGGTATTGTCTTACATCGGAATGAAACTCGGGCTTTATAATGCTTTAGCCGAAAACGGCGCGTCA
>JBDTZT010000645.1:0-3098 GCA_040005005.1 Actinomycetota bacterium | reverse complement strand
GAAAGTTAAACGGTCAAATGTGGTCAAAATGTAAATAGTGTCTATTAAAGTCCCGATAAATAAAGGTTTATAAATGTGCGTTTGGTTGTCGCCGCCTCCACCAAATATTTTTTCAGCTTAAAATACCATTACAAAACAAAAGCGGCGAGTCACTAACTCGCCGCTTTCTAATTTATTGGTGGAGACGAGGGGGGTCGAACCCCTGACCTCATGACTGCCAGTCATGCGCTCTGCCAAACTGAGCTACGTCCCCGAATTTTCAATTCACCGTCATCGGCAAAGATTCAATTTACCGAAATTGCGCCGTTGCGTCAAGTTTTCCGCCGTTTTATTTGCCTTTAAATTCGGGTTTACGTTTTTCCAGAAATGCCGAAACGCCTTCCTGTTTGTCTTCGGTCGAAAAGCAGATCGCAAACAGATCGACTTCGCGGCGCAAGCCTTCGTCGAGGTTTGAACGCGATGCGAATTTGACGGCTTCTTTGCAAAGTTGCAGTGCAACCGGAGCTTTTTCGGCAATTTTGTTTGCCAGTTCAAAAGTTTTCGATTCGAGTTCGGCGAGCGGATGAACGTAATTGACCAGACCGAATTTATGCGCCGTTTCAGCGTTAATCATATCGCCCGTCAAGATCATTTCCATCGCTCTGCCTTCGCCGATAAGACGCGTCAAACGCTGCGTTCCGCCGCCGCCGCACATTATCCCGAGGTTTATTTCGGGCTGACCGAACCGCGCATTTTCGCTTGCCACGCGAATATCGCAAGCCAACGCCAATTCATTGCCGCCGCCCAGACAAAATCCGTTAATCATTGCAATGACAGGTTTTGGAAATGTGTCAATCGAATTAAAAAAAGTCTTTTCGTGAAATAAATTGCGTTGCGTAACGGGCGTTTGTCCGGCAAATTCCGAAATGTCCGCGCCGGCGATAAACGATTTTTCGCCGGCGCCGGTGATAATAACGACGCGAACTGAATCGTCTTTGCGTAAATCATCAAGAGCCGCAACGCCTTCCGAGTGAACTTTTGAATTTAACGAATTTAGTTTGTCCGGGCGATTGATGGTAATAATGGCGATTTTTTCGCGTTTTTCAACTAAGATATTTTCGTAATTAGACATAGTTTATTCTCAAATTATATTTCTTAAACCTTTATATTTTTATTGGTTTACAATCTTTATTTGCACCCCAAAAACAGTCGGTGCAGCTACTTGTTTTATTTGACGCGGTTAGACTGCTTTTGCTTTTTTATTTTGCATCTGGCGAATTGCTTCGGCTTTTCTTTCTTTGGATGAATGCGCGTATCGAGCAACCATTTTTCAAGTGCGCGAGCCCTAACAGCGCGGTGAGCGTTAATAAATCAATTCCGCCTTCAAGTGCGCGTGTCGCGAACATATAGCGGCAATCATAAAGCCGGAACTTAAACCCGAGTTTGTTAATTGCCCGGCGATGAAAAATATTTACAACTTTGACCGGCTCCGCACCGTCCGTTTCATTGTGCGGGAAAAGAAAAACGCCGTCAAATCGTTCAAGGCGAGCTTTCAGAATTGCTTTTGCCTTGTCTGATAGTGAGACGCGCCGGATTGATGATTTTCAAGTTGTTGGAGTCTGGGATTTTCCAATCCGCTAAAAAAAGCCAATAGACGACGCGGGAGACCCAAAACCAAAATCTTTTTCAAGCCGCGCCCTGTGTTATGAGGCGGGCGATTTACCCGAATAAAATAGAATCAAGCTAAAGAAAAATCCTTTAAAGCCGATAAGTATGAAAGGCTGGATTTTATTCAAACCTGCTGACTGAATTCTCAGACAGTTGAATTATAAAAATCGTTTCGTTCCCATCATTGATAAGTAATATTTTATCTATTCGTTTACCTTTCAGAATCAAGCCCAGTAACAATTCAAGGAGTTTATATTAAAATGAAACCTCAACAGACTTTAAAGTTCGTTTACATACATTTTGCGAGCAAATCGCGTTTTTCAAATTTGACTGCATTTGTCCGCAGTTCTATTTCGATAGCACTAATTTATTCTATTATTTTAACATTACCCGTCGGCTCACCCGGACAGAAAATAAACAATTCAAAAGCTCTGCAGAAATCCAGCAATGGAAACAAAGTCAATGCTGATGTTGCCCGGCAGATCAAGGCACTTGACGATGAAAAAGAATCGCGCAATCCCGCCCAGCAAAAGATCGATTCGCAACTCATTTATGCCGGCAAGATGTATCTTGGCGACCAGATCGCGGCGGGAATACCGACCCTTGAAGTAGAGGTCGGTCTTGAAAGCGACGGTCGGGTGGTTGTCGATATTACGACTGTCGTAGATGACGAGCTGCTCAACGCGATAAAGGAAAACGGCGGTGAAATTCTCCTGGTTTCCGAAACTTACAGGAGCGTTCGCGCCCGTCTTTCGATCGAGCGGCTTGAGGCAATTGCAAGTTTGCCGCAGGTTCGATTCATTCAGCCAAAACAGGAATATAAACTTTCCCAACGGATACAGCGTCCGATACTAACGTCGGCCCCAATTGGAGGAAGTAGAATTTTAGACTCAGGCACGCCCTTGATAGATAAATTGTTTTCTGAAGCATTTAATAGTGTTATAGCATTGCCGAATGGAACACTGAGCGTCGGCCGTGCGGCATCCGAAGGTGACACGACGCATCGTGCTTCGACCGCTCGCGGGACGTTTAACGTCGATGGGACAGGCATCAAAATCGGAGTTATCTCGGACGGCGTGACAAATCTGGCAGCCGCTCAGACGTCTGGCGATCTGGGAACTGTAACAGTCTTGCCGGGACAAACCGGTTCCGGCGACCAGGGCACGGCGATGCTCGAAATCGTTCACGATCTGGCACCGGGCGCACAGCTTTATTTCGCGACCGGCACTTCGAGCATTACGCAGTTTGCTCAAAATATTCGCGACCTTCGCGCGGCAGGATGCGATATTATTGTTGATGAAGTGAGTTATTTCCCCGAATCAGCGTTTCAGGACGGAACGCCCGGGGTGACGAATACCAACGGCGGTGTGGTTACGCAGGCGGTCAATGATGTCGTCGCTGCTGGTGCGCTGTATTTTTCTTCAGCCGCCGATCTCGGCAACAAGAATGAC
>JBDTZT010000644.1:0-3098 GCA_040005005.1 Actinomycetota bacterium | reverse complement strand
CGACATCACGCATTGCTGGGATTGCGAGGAAAATCACGGTTCGTGGTCGAGTTGGGGAATTATGCGGATTTTGGACAAGCAGAAAGGCTTGCGAATCCACGCCGCGCCCGGACATTGGAACGATCCGGATATGATGGAAGTCGGCAACGGAATGAGTTTTGGGGAAGACCGTGCCCATTTTTCGCTCTGGGCAATGCTCGCCGCGCCGCTCATTGCCGGCAACGATGCGCGAACAATGTCCAAAGAAACGCGTGAAATTCTGACGAACAAAGAAGTTATCGCGGTTGACCAGGATGCGCTCGGAATTCAAGGCTTTTCAGCAATTACCGAAGATGGTTTGGAAGTTTGGGTGAAGCCTTTAGCGAACGACGAATGGGCGGTTTGCTTTTTGAATCGAAGCAATGAAGCGAAAACCGTTAATTTCGATTGGAAGGAAAATTTTATCAAAGACGATTCTTTCCAAAAACAGCTCGATGCCAAAAAGACGACTTACAAAGTCCGCGACCTTTGGGCAAAAAAAGATTTGGGAATGACCGATGCGGCATTAAAAACGGCTATTCCGGCGCACGATGTGGTGATGCTTCGGCTAACGAAGTAAAAGGCGATAGCGGACAGCATATAAACACGATGTCTTGAAAAACTATTATTACTTTGATTTCTTTGCGGCTTGGGGACTTGGCGGGAACCATTTTTCTCGGAATTGAAAATATTCAAGAAGATATTTCCTGCCAAGCCGCAAAGTTCAGACAATAAGAAAACTTAAAAAAACCAATAATTATTCGGATAAAAAATTTGTGACGGCGGAAAGTTAAAATGAAAGTTTTATTTATCGGCGGAACGGGCGTTATCAGCTCGGCTTGTTCGGAAATTGCGATTGAAAGAGGCTTTGAATTGTATCTCTTGAATCGCGGCGAATCGAAGCGACCTACGCCTGAAACTGCACATATTTTGAAGGCGGACATTCGTGATAAAGATTCCGTGAAAAAGGTATTAGGAACGCTAAATTTCGATGTCGTCGTGGACTGGATTGCCTTTGCGCCCGCGCATATCGAAACCGATCTTGAACTTTTCAGAGGTCGGACCAATCAATACGTTTTTATTAGCTCGGCTTCTGCCTATCAAACTCCGCCCGTCAATCTGCCGGTGACTGAATCAACTCCGCTGGCAAATCCTTTCTGGCAATACTCACGCGACAAAATCGCCTGTGAAGATCGGCTTGTGAAGGCTTACCGCGAAGAACAATTTCCGGTGACGATAGTCAGGCCTTCGCACACCTATGACCAAACGATGCTTCCGTTAAAGGGGCGCTACACGGCGATTGACCGGATGCGGAAAGGCAAAAAAGTTATTGTTCACGGCGACGGAACTTCGCTCTGGGTTTTGACGCACACCCGGGATTTTGCCAAAGGCTTTGTCGGTTTGCTCGGTAACAGCCGCGCCATTGGCGAGACTTTTCAAATCACCTCGGATGAATTACTGAGTTGGAATCAAATTTACGAACTCGCGGCGCGGGCAGCAGGCACAACTGCGCGGATTGTTCATATTCCGTCCGATGTGATTGCCAAATATGACGCGGAATGGGGCGCGGAGCTTTTCGGCGACAAAGCGCACAGTATGATTTTCGACAATACGAAAATTAAACGCTTCGTGCCGGATTTTGCGGCGACAATTCCGTTTTCACGAGGCGTGCGGGAAATCATCGGCTGGTTTGACGGCGATCCGTCGCGGCAGCTGGCGGACGAATACCTTGATCAATTGATGGACAAAATTATCTCTGATTGGAAATCTGCATTTTAAGCGGATTATCGGAAGCCTCAAGCCGTAGATTGAGATTGGTTTTTATAACTACATTATTAATTTATCCCGATGTTTTTGACGAGTGTTGCACCGTCAAAATTAAAATCGCCCCGAGCAATGCCGAGCAGGAAAGATAAATAATCGGCGCGTAGAACGAATTTGTTTGATTGTTTAAATATCCGACGATATACGGTCCGACAAAACCGCCGAGATTGCCGACGGAGTTGATTAATCCGATCGAAGCAGCGGCGGCTGATTCGGTCAGAAATGCCGCCGGAATTGCCCAGAATCCGGGAAGATAACCGAAAAGTCCGGCACCCGCGACGCAAAAAAACGCAATCGCCAACACGGCATTTTCAGAAAATATCGCGCTCAAAAACAAACCTGCGCTGACAGCCAGAAGCGAAAGTGCCGTGTGCCAGCGGCGTTCCCGCGTGCGGTCTGACGACCATCCGACGACGAGCATCGCAATTAATCCGGCGCAATACGGAAGGGCGCTGATCAATGAAACGCGAAAATTTGAATCATTTGAAATGCCCTTGACAATCGTCGGAAGCCAGAAAGTAAAACCGTACACACTTGTGACGGCGCAAAAATAGCCGGCGGCCAGCAACAACACATTGCGGCTGCGAAAAGCTTCCCAAATGCTGAAATTCCGCGCCGATTTTTTGAACTGCTTTTCGCGTTCGAGTTCGGCGCAAATCCACGTTCGTTCATCTTCCGCAAGCCATTTCGCGTCTTTCGGGCGATCGGTCAAATAAAAAACGGTCGCAATTCCCAAAATCACCGCCGGAATTCCTTCGAGAATAAAAACCCACCGCCAACCCGCCAACCCGAACCAATTAACGCCGAGAATCAATCCCGAAAGCGGTCCGCCGAAAATATTTGAAACGGGAATCGCCGCCATAAACATCGCGACCGCTTTCGCCCGGTCCTGGTAGCGAAACCAATGGCTGAGATAAACGATCACGCCCGGAAAAAATCCGGCTTCCGCCGCACCGAGCAAAAATCTGGCGACGTAAAAATGCGTCGAATTTTCAATAAAACCCATAAGCGCGGCGACAATTCCCCACGAAATGATAATTCGCGCCAACCATTTTCGGGCGCTCCAGTTTTCGACCAAAAGCGTTCCGGGAATCTCGAAAAGAAAATAGCCGAAGAAAAAAATGCCCACGCCAAAGCCAAAAACCTCAGGGTTAAAATTCAAATCCCTTGTCATTTCTAGCGCGGCAAAGCCGAGATTTACGCGGTCAATAAAAGCGACGATAAAAAGACAAATCAAAAACGGCATCAACCGCCGC
>JBDTZT010000643.1:0-3098 GCA_040005005.1 Actinomycetota bacterium | reverse complement strand
GAATTACGGTTCGCTGGGACAAAAATTTCCTCACGATGATGCAGCTGATGCTGACCAGACGCAAGCGTTTTCGCGCTTACGGCGGCGTTCGTTTCGGCGGCACGCTGACGATTGAAGACGCTTGGGATTTTGGTTTCGACCACATCGCCATTGCGACCGGGGCGGGTCGTCCGACAATTGTGCCGATGAAAAACAATCTGATTCGCGGCATTCGGCAAGCGTCAGACTTTTTAATGGCTTTACAATTAACCGGCGCATTCAAAAAAGATACACTTTCAAATCTGCAAGTTCGGCTTCCGGCAATTGTCATCGGCGGCGGTTTGACGGGAATTGACACGGCAACCGAAATTTTCGCTTATTATCCGGTGCAGGTCGAAAAAATGCTCGAAAAGTTTGAAGAAATTTCGGAAGACATCGGTGAAGTAGCGGCTTGGGCGGCATTTGACGAAGAAGAGAAAAAAGTTTTCGGTGAATTTCTCGTTCACGGCAGGAGCGTTCGTGAAGAAAGAAAACGCGCCGCAGAAGCCGCAGAACATCCGAATTTTGTGCCGCTCATTCAATCTTGGGGCGGCGTGTCCTTAGTTTACCGCAAGCGTTTGCAAGATTCGCCCGCGTATCGCCTGAATCACGAAGAGGTTCAAAAAGCTTTGGAAGAAGGCATCAATTTTGTCGAACTGATGTCGCCGACCGAAGCTGTGCCGGACGAATACGGCGCGATTAGGGCGTTAGTTTTTGAAAAGCAGAATTATGACAGTGAAACCGGAAAATTCTCGAGCGCAGGTGAATTTGAAACTTTTCCCGCCAGAACGGTTTGTGTCGCGGCTGGCACGAGCCCGAACGTAATTTACGAAAAAGAAAAACCTGGCACGTTCAAACTCGACGAATGGCGGCAATTTTTCCAACCGTTCAAAGCCGCGAAAAACGGCGACGGAAAATTTCACGCGGTCGCGGTTGAAAAAGGTGAAACCGGATTTTTCACGTCCTACGAAGCGGACGGAAAACTTATTTCATACTACGGCGACAATCATCCGAAATACGCCGGAAACGTCGTCAAGGCGATGGCTTCGGCAAAAAACGGTTACGGAAAAGTGGTCGAGCTTTTCGCCGAAGAATTGGCTGCCAGAGGAACATTACCGCAAGCCGAAAAAGACGCGATTTTTGACCGCCTTGAAGCAACTTTGGACGAACAAATTCGCGCATATGTCGTCAAAGTTGAGCGCCTGACACCAACCATTATTGACGTTATCGTCAAAGCTCCGCTTCAGGCGCGAAAATTCGAACCGGGACAATTTTATCGTTTGCAAAACTTTGAAACGACTGCGCCGTTGGTCGGCGGAAAGCGTTTGATGATGGAAGGTCTGGCACTGACGGGCGCGTGGGTTGACCGCGAAAAAGGCTTGCTTTCGATGATTGTTTTGGAAATGGGAACTTCGTCGCGGCTTTGCTCTTTACTTAAGACAGGCGAAGAAATTCTCGTCATGGGACCGACCGGAACGCCGACCGAAATTCCCGAAAACGAAACCGTTCTGCTCGCCGGCGGCGGACTCGGAAACGCCGTGCTGTTCTCGATTGCGAAAGCCTTGCGCGAAAATAAAAATGAAGTGATTTATTTCGCCGGCTATCGTAACGGCGCGGATTTGTTTAAGCGCGAAGAAATCGAAAATGCGACCGACAAAGTTGTCTGGGCATCGGATTACGGCGACGAAATTGTTCCGCAGCGTCCGCAAGACTCGCATTTTCGCGGCAACATTGTCCAAGCAATGGTTGCTTACGCCGAAGGAAACTTGGGCGAACAGACCGTTGATTTGAAAAATGTTGACCGCATCATTGCGATCGGTTCAGACCGAATGATGAACGGTGTCAAAGAAGCGCGGCACAATTTGCTTAAGCCTTATTTAAAGGAAAAACACACGGCCATCGGCTCAATCAACAGCCCGATGCAATGTATGATGAAGGAAGTTTGCGCGCAGTGTTTGCAACGCCACGTCAATCCGCACACGGGCGAGGAATTTTTCGTTTTTTCGTGTTTCAATCAAGACCAGCATCTTGATTTTGTTGATTTCAAGAATTTGAATGACCGTTTAAGAGCAAATTCGATTCAGGAAAAATTGTCGAATCTGTGGCTCGATAAAATTTTCAAAAGCGAAGATTTGAAAACGAATTAGTAAAACAGACAACGGATTACACTGATTACACACATAAAGCAGAAATAAAAATCTGTGAAATCTGTGTAATCCGTTGTCCTTATTGCTTTTGGTCAAGCCAAAGTTGTAAATTCAAATAAACAAAAATGACACGCGAAGAAAATCTACAATCCGAAAGTTTTAAAGTGCCGTTAGCCGGAATGAAAACCGAAAAAGACCGCGATATGGGCTTCGGCGAAAGAGTGGCGAGCGAAAGCCGTGACCGGCTTCTTAACCGCGACGGCACTTTTAATGTCGAACGCACCGGATTGAAACTGACGTCGCTGCTCAATCCATATCACATTTTGCTGACGATGACGTGGAAAATGTTTATCGGGCAGACGCTTTTGATTTACTTTTCGAGCAACGTTTTATTCGGGTTGTTTTATTCTCTGCTCGGTGCGGACGCGGTGATTGATACATCTTCAACGCCGATGGAAAATATTTTCCTGCGCGGATTTTTCTTCAGCGTACAGACATTTGCGACAATTGGTTACGGGACGATTCATCCGGCCGGAATTGTGGCGAATCTGCTTGTGACGGTCGAATCTTATTATTCGATGATTATGACTGCGCTCGTAACGGGCATCGTGTTTGCGCGGTTTGCGCGTCCGACGTCGCGGATTTTATTTAGTGAAACTGCCGTTATTGCGCCTTATCATGGCAAAACGGCGTTTATGACGCGGCTCGTCAATTCGCGCAATAATCAGCTGATCGAAGTCGAAGCAAAGATAATGTTTTCGCGCCTTGTCAATGAAAATGGACGTTTTGTCCGGCGTTTTGATTTGCTTGACCTCGAACGCGAGCGCGTTCAGTTTCTGCCGCTGGCGTGGACAATCGTCCATCCGATAAACGAAAATTCGCCGATGTTCGGTTTGACGGATAAAGATTTGGAAGCCTCGAACGCCGAATTTG
>JBDTZT010000642.1:0-3099 GCA_040005005.1 Actinomycetota bacterium | reverse complement strand
GACCGGACACGGACTCAAGGCAGGTTCGGTCGTGACGGCGACGAAAAGTTTATTCAACGCCTTTGCCGAACAGAAAAACATACCGCAAATTCTCACTCAGACGAGCCGCGCGTTAAAGAAAATGAATTTGCGCGGTTTGTTTATGGCAATGGTGATGCTCAAAATAAAAGACGGCGAAATGACTTTATGCGTTGCCGGAATGCCTTCGGTTTTGATCTATCATGCGGCAGATCAAACGATCGAAGAGATCGCCATTCGCGCAATTCCTTTAGGCAGCATAACCAAAACCAATTATCAGGCACGGGAAATTTCGCTCGGCAAAGGCGATTGTGTCGTGTTAATGAGCGACGGTTTCCCCGAAATGTTCAACGAAGCGGGCGAAATGATCGCCGACGATACCGCCCGAAAACTTTTGCAGGAGAATGCCGGTCAACCGCCGCAGGAAATTATCAATCGTTTTGTAACAGCGGGCGAAATGTGGGCGGGAACGCGCCCGCAGGACGACGATGTAACTTTTGTCGTGCTGAAAATTGGAAGCGGCGATAACGTCAGTTTGAAAAAATAATCTATGAACATTCGCCCCGAAATATTTCTCATTGTTCTTATATTTTTGTTTTCTTTTTCGACGTTTGCGCAAAATGAAAACGAATTTTCGCTTTCTGCCGAAAAGTTTGCAGGCAATCAGGCTTTCGAACTGAATAAACCGTTTTGGAAATATTACGCGGGCGATAATGTCGATTGGGCAAAACCTGAATTCGATGATTCAGAATGGCGTTTTTTGGATCCTTCAAAATTAAATGCCGAAAGTCTGGGAAAAGATTGGGACGGAATATGCTGGCTTCGGACGCGATTGACCGTTGACGAATCGCTCGCCGGCCAACCCTTGAGTTTGATGTTATGGCAATACGGCGCGTCGGAAATCTATCTAAACGGCGCGCTCATCCAAAAATTCGGCGAAATCGGCGAAAATTTCGACCAGGAATATAATCCGCAGGGCGTCCCCGTGCCGCTCGTTTTTTCAAAAGCGGGTTTGCAAACTTTAGCGGTGCGCTTTTCATTCAAGACGGCGCGAAACTTATCCGGCGGCACAGGCAGGTGGCTCGCGCAGGGACATTTTTCACCCGGATTCTTTTCGTATCTGCAGCCGAGTTTTGCGGCGGAAAAGTCCTACACCGCGAGACAAATCGAATTAAACGAATACAAACTGTTCAGCGGAATCTTGTTCGCGTTCGCGTTTTTGCATTTTTTGCTATTTATTTTTTACCGGCATGAGCGGGCGAATTTTTATTACAGCGTTTTCGCCTTTTTCCTGGCCACCGGCAACGCGCTTTCGAGCCTTTTCAACAACAGTCAGCAGCCGGCGGTTACTGCCGCGCTGACGTTTGTTTTGTTCGTCGTTTTTTACACATCTTCATTTATCGCCTTGCTCTCGTTTTTATACGTTGCCTTCGGCGAGAAATTCTCAAAGTTTTTCTGGTTTTTGTGCGCTTATCTCGGATTTCTCATCACGTTTATGGCGATTTATTCCCGCGCGCATTTTACTTTATTGGTGGTTGTCGGTTTTATTCTTCTGACCGTCGCCGATGCATTGCGGATTATGATTTTCGCATTGCGGCGCGGGAAAAACGGTGCGTGGATCATCATGGCGGGTTTGGGCGTTTTTACGCTCGGCGTGTTGATGCTGGTGGCGCGCGAGCTGCAGTATGTCGAATGGACCGGCTTTTTCGAGCAATTCCGAAATATTGCGCTATATCTGGCGATTCCGATCGCCGTTTCCGTTTATCTGGCGCGAAATTTTGCACGGGTTAATCTAAATCTCGAAAACAAACTGGTCGAAGTCGAAGCATTTTCAGAGCGCGAAATCGAACACGAAAAAGAAAAAGCCCGAATGTTGATCGTCGAAGCCGAAAGCGAACGGCGCGCCCGGGAACTCGACGAAGCGCGCCGGCTGCAGCTTTCGATGCTGCCGAAAAACCTGCCGAATATTCCGAGTCTGGAAATCGCGGCATATATGAAACCGGCAACCGAGGTCGGCGGCGATTATTATGATTTTCACGTCGGAAAGGAAGGAACTTTAACCGTCGCGGTCGGCGATGCGACCGGTCATGGGCTAAAAGCGGGAACTATGGTTTCAGTGACAAAAGGACTTTTTAACAATCTCGCGTCCGCGCCGGAGATTACCGATACACTGAATCAGATGTCGCGCTCGCTCAAAATGATGAATCTGCGGGGGCTGTTTATGGCGATGACGCTCTTAAAATTTAAGGATAACAAACTTCAGATGTCCGCTGCCGGGATGCCTTCGGCTCTTATTTACCGGGCTGCCGGGAAAATTGTCGAAGAGATCAGCGTTCGCGCTCTGCCGCTCGGAAGCATTGCCAGATTCAATTATCAGAAACAAAGTTTTTCGCTTGCCGCCGGTGATGTCGTGCTGCTGTTGAGCGACGGATTTCCCGAAATGTTCAACGAGCATGGCGAAATGCTCGGTTTTGAAAAAGCCGCTGAAATATTGCCGCAAATTGCTGCCGATTCGCCGGAAGAGATTATCGAAAGGCTTGTTGAAATCGGGCAACAATGGGCGGGAACGCGGCCGCCGGACGACGACGTAACTTTTGTAGTTTTGAAAATAGTTTAAAATTTCAAATGGCGGATTTGTAATTCAGAGGCTTTATTCGCACAATAACTTAATTTTAACTTTTCGAGGAGAAAAAACTTTTTATGCCAAATCCATTTTCGGTGACGACCGATTCCGAAGAAAATTTCGCCGTCATCCGGCTCGACGGCGCGGTTGACGCGCACACCGCCCCGCAATTTGAAGAAGCCGTGCAAAAAGTCATTGATGACGCGCAAAACAACATCGTCGTTGACTGCGAAAAACTGAACTATATTTCGTCTGCCGGACTCGGTGTTTTTATGGGCTTTGTCGAAGAAGTGCGCGAAGCGGGCGGCGACATAAAGATCTGCGGCTTGTCGGAAAAAGTAAAACAACCGTTTGAGATTTTGGGTTTCGAAACGCTCTTTCATTTTTGCCCGGATGTTGCGTCAGCCAAAGAAAAATTCAGCGAACCGACGGATTGGGAGGCGGCATACTAATGGAAC
>JBDTZT010000641.1:0-3101 GCA_040005005.1 Actinomycetota bacterium | reverse complement strand
TTTCGTTTCGTCCTGCCCGATCACATATTCATCCAAAAAACCTTTGATTTCCTGCGGTTTCGGCAGAGTTGTGCGGATTGACGCATTTTCTGCTTGTTCGTCGTCATTGATAATTTCGTTGCAAATGTCTATACATTCATTGCAGATATAAACACTCGGTCCGGCAATCAATTTCTTGACTTCATTCTGCGATTTCCCGCAAAACGAACAGCGTAAGATTTCTTCGGGTCGTCTTATCATAAGAGTCTTGAGTCTGAAGTCCTGAGTCTAAAGTCAAAATCGTTTTACGACTCAGGACTTCAGACTCAAGACTCAAGACTTATTTATCTCGGTGTTCGATCACTTCGTCAATCAAGCCGTATTCTTTGGCTTGAATCGGCGATAAAATGCGGTCGCGTTCTACATCTTTTTCAACTTGGTCAAAATCTTGTCCCGAATGATACGCCAAAATACGCGAAGTCATCTCGCGCATCCGCAAAATTTCTTCGGCCATAATGCGAACATCGGTGGCCTGACCGGAAGCACCGCCGGACGGCTGGTGAATCAGAATCCGCGAATGCGGCAAGGCAAATCGTTTTCCTTTGGCGCCCGCCGTTAAAAGCAGTGCGCCCATCGAGGCACATTGGCCGACGCAGATCGTCGTGACATCATTTTTGATGAACTGCATCGTGTCGTAGATCGCCATTCCCGCCGTAATCGAACCGCCCGGTGAATTGATGTACAAATTGATGTCGCGCTCCGGGTCTTCGGCTTCAAGGAAAAGAAGCTGCGCGACAATCAGATTGGCAACCATATCGTCAATCGGCGTTCCGATAAAGATGATGCTGTCTTTTAATAATCTGGAATAAATGTCAAAAGCACGTTCGCCACGCGAAGTTTGCTCGACTACCATTGGAACTAACATAATTTTTCTCTCTTTTCTTTAATTACAGATTTGAAGCGAATTGTTTAAGAATTAGGTTTAAATTAAAGAAGTTAAGTTGTTGGAATAATAGCTGAACGGCTATCCAAAAAGATTTTACAACTTATCTTTCAAAATGCAAACTCTCAAACAACGCGATTTCCAACCTTTTCTCATTTTTCCTTCTTCGCCGCTTTCTTTTTCGGTTTTTCGACGGCTTCTTCGGTTTCCTTGCTTTCAGCCTTTACTTTTTTATCTTTGGCTTTTGGTTTCTCTACTTCGGTTTCGGTTTGTTTTTGCGATTCGTCAATCCATTCGCCTTCGGTAATTTTCGCGTGATTGAAAATTGCTTCAACCGCTTTGCGCGTCCGCAAATTATTGGCAATATTCGCTTCGCCGCCTTGCTGCCCGGCGATTGATTGCTTTATCTGCTCCACCGGAACATTATAATAAGTCGCCATCATTTCGATTTCTTTGGCAACATCTTCATCTTTAACTTCGACATTTTCGAGGTCGGCGACCTTTTCAAGCAGGATTGCCCCGCGCACGTCGCGTTCGGCCTGAGTTCGCATTTGATTATACGCCATTTGAATAAATTCTTTTTCAACCTTGTTCAAATCAACGCCGCGCTGCTGCATATCCTGGGCAAAATTGTTCAAAAGATTTTGGGCTTGGGCCTCAATCAAAGTCGGCGGAATTTCAAACGCATATGTTTCGATTAGTTTGTTAATCAATTCCGTCCGAACGGCGGCATCGGCATCAGAATTAGTGACTTTTTCTAAATCTTTACCCAATTTTTTCTTCAAATCTGCCAGCGATTCATAACCTTCTTCCAAACTCTGCGCCCATTCGTCGTCTAATTCGGGGAGTTCGACTTTGCCGAGCGATTTTACCTTCGCTTGATAGGTCACGGTTTTTCCTGCTAAGACCGGGGACGAAAATTCCGGCGGATATTCAACGGTAAATTCTTTCTCTTCGTCTTCCTCCAACCCAATGAGATTTTCAGTAAATGATTGTTCGATATTTGTGTCGCCGAGTTTGATTTCCAAATCGTCGGCTTTGATCGGTTCGGCATCGGGTTCGCCCGCAAAAGTTCCTTCCAAATCAACAATTACCGTATCACCTGATTCTGATTTACGACCTTCGACCGGAATCAAAGAGGCGCCGCTTTGACGGCGTTGGTCAATGATTCTATCCATTTCCCCTTCGGGAACCGGACGAACGCGCCGCGTTACTTCCAAATCTTTGTATTCAGGTGTTGGGATTTCGGGCATCACTTCGACGTGAATATGCAATGAAAGCGATTGTGAACCATTCAATTTCAAATTGTCAAAATTGTCAAAATGCAGCTGCGGTTCGGACAACGGTTGTAAATTATGTTCCTGAATCGCCTGCTGAACTTGTTCCGGCACAAGTTCGCGCAAAACTTCGTTTTGAATTTCTTCCTTAAACCGCAGGCGAATCACGTCGAGCGGCGCAAAGCCTTTGCGAAAGCCCGGAACACTCGCAGATTTCGCGTATTTCTGGCTGACTTTATTATAAACTTCCTTGACCGCTTCCGCTTCAATTTCGATTTTAATTTCTTTTTGTGTCGGTGATACTTCTTTTAATTCAGTTTTCATCTAATAAATTTAAAGCCCATCAAAAACAACCAGACGAGCAACCCTTTCAATAATTTAATTTCAACTTTTATTTAATCTGTATGGTGCCGAGAGCGAGACTCGAACTCGCACGGATTTCTCCACAGGCTTCTAAGACCTGCGTGGCTACCAATTACACCATCTCGGCTGTTTTTGATTGCCAAAAAACAAGCAAATTTGAATTTATCGTTTTTGGGAACGAAAGTCTAGCGAGGCATTTTTAGGCAAATTTATTTCGGCAATAATTTGCGTTTATATTCTTCCAACTGGCGGTCGGTATCCTTCAAATCGGCAATCGCGATCGACGATTTTTCTTCGAGTTGTTTAATGGGTTTATCTTTTGCAAAAAACAATTTATAACCCCCGTAGCCGATTGCCGCAATCAATCCGATCCATAGCCCAAACCACAAAAGTGCAGAAATTATGCCAATCAGCCAAATTCCGACGACAACCACTGCTATAACTCCGATAACCGTTAATATGATTTTGATAGTATCCATTAATTTACTTTCCTTTACTTCAAATGATAGCTCATCATTGCAAAATCATTCAATGTTCAG
>JBDTZT010000640.1:0-3117 GCA_040005005.1 Actinomycetota bacterium | reverse complement strand
AAAATGCGAAAGCGCCAAAAGATACCGGTTTAATTTCGACATGGTCGAATGCCTCTCAGGAAAAAGTCATTAAAAATCCAAAATGTTGGACCAGTGAAGACAAGTTGGGAGTTAATATGATGGAACAACCCTGCCAAATCCATACAGATCAATTCCGGGCGAAAAATCAAATGCTGGCGGATGATTTTGGCGGGAACATCTTTCCGAATAATCCCGTTAAAACTTACCTTTCAATGTGGAGACATCGCTCTCGGGAAGGAAAGAATCCCGACTTTCCATATCCTGAAATACGATTTTGCCTTGAAAACATCAGGCGCCACATAAATAGAATGGAACACCGCTTATGTTGCGGCGAATATTGTCATCAATTGGACGACCGATTTAAAAACATCGGCGAGTGTTTTAAAATTCTGCTTGAAGACCTGGTGAATCTCGAGAAAGGTAATTTCCCCTACGAAAAATGTATGATCTTTCTCCCGAAATTCGTCCATGTGCTTGAATGGATAACTTATTTTACGATAACAAGACCTGAAATTTACTTTTATGAGATTGCTGATTATGATAATGTCTTTCGAGCAATTTCAGGAAAGCGCGGCGAATCAAAAGGACGCGAAGAACGGGCAAAATATAGAGCGCAGTTCAATAAAAGTGTGACCGCTTGGAAAGATGGGATTGAAGCCTATAAAAGAGCCGGAAATTCCTGTGGCTGTATGGCTTGTCAACGCATTGCTTTATCATTAAAAAACTCCGAAATAATCCTTGTTCCGACTTATGAAGAACTAAGCTTTGTTTATTTCACCAAGATTCGTCCGGTGCCGATGTTTGCAATTGGACTGATCGACCTTCCTTATCTTCTGGCGGACGGCTTTGAGTATTCACCGTATGAGTTTTTCGCTCACGATTTATTTCACACAGTCGGACAAAGCGGCGGCGGCAAACAACTTTCACAAACAATTTGCGAGACGGTTAAAGAATTTGAAAAAAAGAAAATTGACCGGGAAATTCTCTTTAATATCTGGAATGAAAACACTCAAATTTTAATTAACACAATCCGCACCGCACGAAATGAGCATGAAGCAAAAGCACTGGCTATTTTGCTGTTTGTAGTCTTGCACGAACCTGCCCAAGACCTTGAAAATGACTATAATTTTTCGCCGGCTTTGCCCGAACCAAAAACCATTTACAGTCGTTTATCGGATGCTAAATTTATGCCTAAATTTCTTACTAAAGCTAATGAATTTTTCTTTGGTGTGCTTGATCCTCAAGTTATCAACGCCTTAGACCCGGCTAAATTCATTCTTCTTGACACGCTTAAACGCCTCAAATAATTCAAAAAAATACTTTCAAATTTTCAAAATGTTCAATACCGCATTCGGGAAACAATACTCTAGCCAGTTACTCTCAAGCTTCTTTATCCAAATCGGGAAACGTAATTTTGCAGTTGCCTTAATGAATTAGTCGGCGGACTTTAAACCCATTTAGGTCCCAGATAGTGAAATTTGAGTTCACAAGTTTTATTCGTATCCAAAATCGCCGGAAAGATATAGCTGAAAAGATTCTTTTTCTCATTCGGAATATTGAATCAGCGCCACAAAACCTCCACGATTCACGATCATTTTTTGCCATTTTTTTATTTCCATAACATCAATAAACACATCATTAATGTTTGTAATACTGATCTTACATTCGCTGGGCGCAAGCCTGTAAATTTGAATTTGACCTTTGCTGTCCGTTACGTCAGTCCATATTTTTTCTGCGGTTTGCATTAATATATGCCTATAAGCAATTGGTTTATTTTCCTTGTCAAGTAATCGGATAGTGAAAGAGGGCGAAAGCGGTCGCCACCTTCGATTCCGGCTAGCACGAATGGCATTCTGACCTTCCCCGCTTGCCAGATAGTCGTGAATAACCTTGGCCATTTTTTCCTCCCAATCCATCTCCGAGAGGTAATTCGGATCGAAAACAAATTTATAATGTACCGCCGCCCCTAAGGGATTACTGACATCTAGCCCTTTTTCCCGTTTTATTACATTGTTGATCTCGGCCACCTTTGGACAGACAACCAGCAAATCCGCCTTTCCAATGATGTATTCAGCCTTGATGACGGTTCCTCCAATTTTGATGACCGCATTATCCGCAAAACCTGTCCCGTGGATTTGAAGGCACTCATCATTACTAAAGTCCTCTACATAGACGGAGGTTTGAATTTTGGCATCAAGGTCTCCTTTCTGCTGATCCGAAAGTTTTGCAAACGAGAAACCAGTAATTTCCAAACCGTTGTTAGAATCGGACTTATCTAATATCTTGGGCTTAACTGCATCTGCCGCCCCCTTGAATGCTGTCTCTTCTCCCCCTTTGACTGCCGTAAGCTGATCAAACCGCGCGGAATCAGGATATTTTGACCAGTCAATATCGGTGAAATTAACTCCTAAATGGGACTCGACACAACTGATAAACCATTTGTCGTGAGCTATTCCCCAATCCGACATTGTTTCCAAAAGGTTTTTGAAAAGTGTAAAATTTTTACCAACTCCCTTGGCGGGTTTGGTGATGTTCCCAAATGAAGAAAATCGCTGCCAGAGAAATTGTGTCCCGGACGGTCCGAAATCCTGCCCCGTCGTTCCGGTTTCCTGCCTGCTCTGATGCCCAAAGCCCTCGCTCGCCATCCGTCCGTCTTCAAATTCATATTTAAGTGTCGGAACAGCAAGTTTTGCCAATGCTTTCCAACCATCTTTTTGCTGCGGGGGCAGTCCCGGTCCATTGAATAATGCCCAGACCACTTCGCGGTGAATTGAAGCATCGTTCAAATCACGAACCACAATGGTTCCGGTCGGTTGTCCGGCGGTATCAAATTCAATCAGGAAGTTTTGTTGATTGGGATTTACAATCTGCAAGCCGTAACGCAGGAGAAAAAGCGCTTTCGCCCGTCCGAGCGCCCCGGCGAAAGCCTCCTTCCAAAATGCCCGCCACTGATTTCGTTCATCCTCCGGCGTGTTCGGATCCAGATAGTAGAATTCTGGTTTGAATTCTTTCAAATCAAGGCTCACAAAAGGAACATTCAAGGGAGCCAGATAGATTTTGTCCTTTTTTAGGATTGATATATCCCTGACCTGAATT
>JBDTZT010000639.1:0-3117 GCA_040005005.1 Actinomycetota bacterium | reverse complement strand
ATCTCGCCCATTTCCGTCGCCAGCGTCGGCTGATAACCAACCGCCGACGGCATCCGTCCGAGCAGGGCGGAAACTTCCGAACCGGCTTGCGTAAAGCGGAAAATATTGTCAACGAAGAAAAGCACGTCGTTTCCCTGATCGCGGAAATATTCGGCGACCGTCAAACCTGACAATGCAACTCTTAACCTTGCTCCCGGCGGTTCGGTCATTTGTCCGTAAACCAGCGACACTTTGGAATCTTTGAGTTGCGCTTTATCAACCTTCGACAAATCAAAGGCGCCGGTTTCTTCCATATTTTGCAAGAAATCTTCGCCGTATCTGATAACCTTTGATTCGACCATTTCACGAAGCAAATCATTGCCTTCGCGGGTGCGTTCGCCGACTCCGGCAAATACTGAAAAACCATCACTGCCGATGGCGACGTTGTTAATCAGTTCCATAATCAGAACCGTTTTGCCAACGCCCGCACCGCCGAACAGACCGATTTTTCCGCCGCGAAGAAACGGCTGAATCAGGTCAATCACCTTGATTCCCGTTTCAAACATTTCGAGCGATGTCGCCTGTTCCTCAAATGAAGGCGCATGGCGATGAATCGAAGCGCGGGTTTCCGAATTGACCGCGCCGAGCTCGTCAACCGGATCGCCGATGACATTCATCACCCGACCGAGCGTCGCTTCACCGACCGGAACCGTAATCGGTCCGCCGAGGTCAATTACCTTCATTCCGCGAACCATTCCGTCGGTCGGGAGCATCGAAACGGCCCGCACGCGACCTTCGCCCAAATGCTGTTGCACTTCCGCCACAACATCAACCGCCGCTTCGACATCAAAGCCTTCCGATGTGATTCTTAAAGCCTGATAAATAGGTGGTAAATAATTTGAAAATTCGACGTCAACTACCGGACCGATAATCTGCACAACCTGTCCGATTTGTCCGTTTCCATCAATCGCCATTTTTTATAAATACTCCTGTTAAAGTAAAGAAAAAGGGTTAAATAACAAAGGAAAAAGATTATCATACCCGCCCAACGAAAGGCAAAGCCGTTTGTGAAAAATGGCATAAGCCGACCGAAAGTTTTATACTCAAATAATGAAATGGTTTAGCGGCGCGCTGGCCGTCGGTGCATTTGCAGTTCTCTATCTTTTGGAAAAAAAACGACCTTTGCGCCGTCAGGTTGAATCAAAGGAAATTGAAACCGTCCGAAACCTCGCGATTGCTTCGTTCGCGGCGGTTATTTTTAATTATCTTGAAAAACCCGTGACCGGTAAATTAACTGCATTCGTCGAGCGGAATAATTTCGGAATACTTAAAATATTTCGCTTGCCGAAATTTGCCGAAACCGTTCTGGCGGTCGTTTTACTCGATTACACGCTTTATCACTGGCACGTTTTAACGCATAAATTGCCGTTTCTGTGGCGTTTTCATAAAATTCATCACGCCGATCGGGATTTGACGGCTTCGACTGCCGTGAGATTTCATTTCGGTGAAATCACGATTTCGGTTTTGTTTCGCGCCGGACAGATTTTAATCATCGGTGTTTCGCCGTATGCTTTGCAAATCTGGCAGACTTTGCTTTTCGCCAGCGTTTTCTTTCATCATTCAAACATCAAACTGCCGAAAGATTTTGAACGAAAGCTCGAAAAAATAATGATGACGCCAAGACTTCACGGCATTCATCATTCCGCCGAAGAAGCCGAAATGAATTCAAATTGGTCGAGCGGTTTGACCGTTTGGGATTTTCTGCACGGAACTTTTCTGAGCGGTATTCCGCAAAACGAAATCACCATCGGCGTGAAAAATATGATTGAAGAAAATACGGTAACGATCGGAAAAATGCTCGCTGCGCCGTTTCTCAAAGACAAAAAAAATGGAAAGACTGATTTCTGTAAATCAAACCTTTCCGAATAAATTAAAACTGAAATTATTTTTTTTCGGACGAATTTCACGTTCCGAATTGTTTCTTGTATTTTGAAATTATTACAAAATACCGGCCGAACGTTTTCGCAAAGATCTTTTCAATCTTGCAAAACGCGTTTCTTTGTTTACAGTTTGCGTTGCCACCGTTGAAACTTCAACCACTTGATTTTCAACGATTTCAACTTCCGAAATTTCCTCGTCTGGCTTTTTCAACGGGAAAATAACCACACCTGTATTTAACATTTGTATTTCGCCATTCATTTCAAAACCTCCCTTTACTTAAAACCCTTGTTTGGTTGGCGAAAGCAGATAAATTTGGTCTGCTTTAACTGATAATTTTCGATACTTAAAGAATTGCATAATTAAATCGATATTTAAAGGGATTTTTTGCACGGGAACGTTAAATTTATGAGAAATTTTCGTTGACAGCGGTTAAGCCTTTTAGTAGCCTCAAGATGTAAAAACAAATATTTTTTCACAATAAGGAATTTTTATTTAATTTTGAGTAATCTAAGAAAATTGGAACTTCCGCCGCAAGGATTAAAAACGCTTTTCGGAGTTCAAGACCAAAACATCAAATATCTCGAAACGCTTCTCGACGTTTCAATCGGTGCCCGCGGCAATGAAATAATGATTGACGGCGATCCGAAAGACATCTCGACGGTCGAAAATATACTGCGCGATTTTGCCGATCTTTTTGATGAAGGAAATCAATTTTCCGACAAAGAACTGCGCGACGCTTTCAAACAAATCGCCGAAGACACGGCTTACTCTCTGAAAGACTATTTCACGCGCGCCCGTTTTAATCCGTCGGGCAAAAAGGCGGTTGCGCCGAAAACGGCCAATCAGCGTAAATATATCGAAGCCATTCAGGATAAAGATTTAACCTTCGGAATCGGTCCCGCCGGTACAGGCAAGTCATTCCTCGCCGTTGCGCTGGCGGTTCAGGCACTTTTTGCCAAACAGGTTTCGCGGATTATTTTAACCCGTCCGGCAGTCGAGGCCGGCGAAAAGCTCGGGTTTCTGCCCGGCGATCTGCAAGATAAAGTTGATCCTTACTTAAGACCGCTTTACGATGCGCTGTTTGATCTGGTTGATAACGAACGGGTGACCAAGATGCTCGAAAAACGCATCATCGAAATCGCGCCGCTCGCCTTCATGCGCGGCCGGGCTCAATCTTTGGACAGTTTGCTGATGACT
>JBDTZT010000638.1:0-3122 GCA_040005005.1 Actinomycetota bacterium | reverse complement strand
TCATTGAAAGTGTTTTATCCGATTTTTTCCACTCATACGTCGCGTGTTCGCTGCCGCCGCCGCTGTCAATATCGCTTCCGCGATCAGGCCCCGTTGTCCAGCTTCCGGTGGTCGGCGGATCCTTCGGCGTCAGCGTGACAACTGTTTTGCCGTCTTTCCAGCGACCGCTTCCTTTGACGGCTTCATCACTGGTGCTAAGTTCGATTACAAAATTATTCAATCCCATATATTTTTCCTTTATTTATAAAAGTCTCCCTCAATTTTCATTCCGCTTTTCAATTTAACCGGGCGCATTGATCGTTTGATATTCAAACTGATCTCGCCCCGCACCTTGATAAGACAAATTGGAAAAAATATTTCACCTTTTTTCTTAAATTATTTTTGGAAGAGAATCATGGGCAATAAAAAACACGATGAAAAATCATCGTGTCAGGTTTCGTCCGTGTTTCTTGGCAGATTTTTTTATCTTTTGCCGTCTAAATTTGCCCATTCACCGGATTGAATGAAACTTGCCCAGTAAAACGGGTGCCGGTGTTCTTTTTCCTTGAGCATTTCGAGCTGTACCTGCCGCAGCGCGGCGCCGCGTCCCATTCCTTGTTTGAGATTTTTGTAGTAATCGGTCATTAACCGGCGGGTTACGTAATCGCTCACCGGCCAGAGGCTCATCACCAAAGATTCCGTTCCGGCTAAAACAAACGCGCGGCGCAAACCATAAACGCCCTCACCGTTCCGCACTTCGCCCAAGCCTGTGTCGCAAGCCGATAAAACGACTAATTTCGTTCCCCAGAGATTTAATCCCGAGGCTTCGAGGGCGGTTAAAATTCCGTCATCACCGCCGCTTTTACGTTGATTCGCCCCCGCTAAAGCAAGTCCTGAACGCAGTAACGGATTTTCTATTTTGGCGTTGCCAGAGGTTTCATCATCTGGCAAGAAAAAACCGTGCGTCGCGATGTGCAGAATGCGCGGTGCGGTTATTTGTTTAAGCGCGGATTCGGTCGCTTGCGCTCCGGTCAAAAATGTCGCGTCGGGAAAAAGTGTTTGAATTGAGCGTGCTTCCTGCATTGTTCCGCCCAGCGGCGCAAAATATGTATCGGACAAACTTCGCGTCGCGGTGAGGCTTTGGCGTTTGGCGTTGCGGGTCGCCGGTTTTGTTAATTTGGCGGTTTGCGTTTCGTCAGGCAAATCAAAAGAAGGATTCGCAATTAACAGAGGATTGCTTTTGCTTTCACGCGGCGTTTGCAACCGCAGCAAATCGCGTCCGCTGGTCAAATAAGTAACTGCATATTTTTCAATCAAATAATGATTTTGTGCATCAATCAGGGCTTCAAACGGAATCAGATTGAGAAGGCCGTCGGGCGAGATCAGTAATTGCGAGGCATCGCCCAAAAATGCGCGAATCGGCGACATCACTTTTTCGTCAACGGCGCGGGCAAGTTGCCCAACATCTTGACGTTTCGGGTCGCGTAATGCTTGGCGAAAAAGATTAATGCTGGCATCAATCGGCTTGGCTTCACCTAGATCTTTCCACTTAACTTCTCCTTGTTTGCGAACAACATACACAATATAACGGAGGTTTTCGAGCGCCTCCGGCAGAGGCAAATCTTTGATCCCAAACTCAGAACCTTTCGCAGCAATCGGACGATATGCGACAATTTCGATCAAAGCGGCATTCTCCGGGATTGTTTCCTGAATCGCGGCTAAAGTGACTGGTTTAGTCTGTTGGTAAAAGCCTGCGCTCCGGCGGCTGATTTCACTTTCAAGATTTTCTCTTTTTTGTTCGAGTTCCTTAATTTTTTTCTGATATTCATCCGCCGAAATTTTTTGCGAACCTTCTAATACCAATCCGACCAACCGCGTGGTCGTGTCATTCAAATCATCAAGCAGCAATTGATCTTCTTTGTTAAAGCGCCGGCGCAAGACACTCAAATTATCGGACATTGCATCAAGCACGCGCCCTTTGCGTTGTAAAATGGTTGTCAAGGCAAGTTCAGCGGCGGCGGCCGAAGTCGGCGCGATTTTGACATTTAACCACAGAGTTTGGTTTTCGACCGTCAGAAGCGTTTGGAGATAACTAACTTTCTCGCGTTCCGAACCGGTTGGTAAATTGAGTCTGGCATTATATTCAAGAATTGCATTGGCGCGCGTTTGCGTCGCAATAGCTTTATCAATTTCGCCTTTGACGGCATATAAACCGGCGAGATTCGAAATTGCCCCGCCCAGAAAAGGATGATCCGGACCTTGCGTTTTTTCTTTGATGGCGATTGAACGCAAATATAACGATTCGGCTTTCGCATAATCGCCGGTGTTTTTGTAAATAAGGGCAAGCAGATTAAGCGGATATGAAGTGTAAGGATGTTCCGCCCCGATTGTTTTTTCTAAAATTGCCAACGAACGTTCACACAAAGGTTTGGCCTTTTCAAAGTTGCCGTTCTCCGCGTAAAGAACTGCCAGATTATAAAGTGTTTGCCCCGTTTCTTGATGATCGGGACCATAAAACTTCTCTTTGATGGCAAGCACCCGGAGATATAATGGCTCGGCTCTGGCAACATCGTCATAGAGATTGGCGATATTATTGAGTGCGTCAGCCACCTCGACACTTTCCGCGCCCAAAGCCTTTTCCCGAATTTCCAAAACCCGCTGGTAATATAAAGCGGCTTTAACTTTATCGTTTTTCTCTTTACTGAGATTGCCGAGATTGAGCAACACGCTGGCAATTAAAAGATGATTCGGTTCAAGTTCTTTTTCTCTGATTTCAAGTGCACGTAGGAGAAGCGGTTCGGCTTTTCCATATTCGCCTTTATCTTTGTAAAGGGTCGCAAAATTATTGAGAATCAAACTGACCGAAATATGATCTTTACCCAAAAGCTTCTCTCTGATTTTCAGCGCCCGTTGATAAAACAATTCGGCTCTGTCGTAATCGCCTTTGTCATCGTAAAGGTTGGCGAGAACTAAGACTGCCTGACTAACGTCTAAATTCTCCGTGCCTAATTCTTTTTCCCGCACGGCCAGCGCACGCTCCGCCAATGGAAAAGCTTCCGTGTAATTTCCGTTTCGCCATAAGCGATTAGCTTCCGTGATAAGTTTCCTTGTTTCATCAATTGCCAACTCTTTTTCGGTCGCGT
>JBDTZT010000063.1:0-10508 GCA_040005005.1 Actinomycetota bacterium | reverse complement strand
TTGCTTTCAATCAATATTGTAGGAAATCGAAGTCTTTTACGCCGCTTTTCAAGCGACGTGGCAGGCGAGCTGCCTGCGCTCCAGTCTTGAAACTTATGAAGAATGTCCTTCAATTTATCGGCAGTTTTCATCAGGGCGGCTCGGAACGTCAAGCCGTGCAACTCACGCGGCTTTTGCGCGAGGATGGAAATTTTAATGTTTCGATCGCGACACTCGAAAACGCCGGAATTTTGCGTGAAGAAGTTGAAAGCTTAGGTTTTACGGAAATTCCCGAATTCAAACTAACTTCGTTTTACAACGCGAATTTTCTCAAACAATTGCTAAAATGTGCGAACTTTTTGCGTGCAAACAAAATCGAAATCATTCACACGCACGATTTTTACACGAATATTTTCGGAATGCTCGCGGCGCGATTGGCAAAAGTTCCGCTTGCCATTGCTTCAAAACGCGAAACCGGCGGAATGCGTTCGCGCTCGCAGAAAATCATCGAAAAATTTGCGTTCCGGCCGGCAAATGCAATCGTCGCAAACTCCGAAGCGGTAAAAAAATATCTGATTACGCAAGGAATTTCCGCCGATAAAATCAAAGTCATTTACAACGGTTTGGATTTGGAAAGATTAACGCCGAAATGGACGGAGAGAAAAGCAATTTGCGCGAAACTCAGTTTGCCCGACGATGAAAATATAAAATTCATCACGCTGGTTGCAAATCTGCGCCACACGGTCAAAAATCAGCCGATGTTTTTACGCGTTGCACAAAAAATTTTGCGCGAATTCCCAAACGCGCATTTTGTACTCGCGGGCGAAGGCGAGCTTCTTGAAAGTTTGGAAAATCTCGCCAATGAATTGCAAATTGCTGAAAATACGCATTTTATCGGGCGTTGTAGGCATATTCCCGAACTTCTTTCGATAAGTTTTGCGGGCGTTTTGACGAGTTTTAATGAAGGTTTTTCAAATTCTATTTTGGAATATATGGCGGCGGAAAAACCTGTCGTCGCCACAAATGTCGGCGGCGCGAGCGAAGCGATTGCCGAAAATGAAACAGGTTTTCTGGTCGAATCGGACGATGATGAAACAATGGCGCGGCGTTTAATCGAACTTTTGCAAGATGAAGCGAAAGCCGCAAATTTTGGTGCGAAAGGCAGAAAAATCGTTGAGAAAAAATTTTCGTGCACGGCACAGCTCGAAAATACTTTGAAACTTTATCAATTTGATGAACGATAAAAAGTCAAAAAAAGTAAAAGTTGTGATTGTCGCCGCCTCGATGCGCGAGATTGGCGGGCAATCAATTCAGGCAAAACGCCTGCTTGATGCTTTTGCCGATGACGAAAAAATCGAATTGAGTTTTCTGCCGAATAATCCTGAAACTGTTTTTCAAAACATCAAATATTTGCGGACGATTTTTGCGTCGCTCAAATTTTGGTGGTCGCTTTTAACGAAAATCTATCAATTCGATGTCGTGCAGGTCTTTTCTTCCGGCACGACAAGCTATATCATTTCAACACTTCCGCCGCTTTTGGTTTCAAAAATTTACGGCCGAAAAGTCGTACTGAATTATCACAGTGGCGCACTCGCCCATCACCTCGAAACGTGGAAACGCTCCGCTTTGCCGACGATGCGAAAGTTTGACTGCATTGTGGTGCCGTCGCAGTTTTTGGTGGATGTTTTTGCGGCATACAATTTACGGGCAAAGGCAATTTTTAATTTTGTTGACGGCGAAAAATTTAAGTTTCGGGAAAGAGAAATTTTGCGTCCGATTTTTCTTTCAAACCGAAATTTTGAAGCGCATTATAACGTTGGCGACATTTTACTCGCTTTTCAAATCATTCAAAAACGCTTTGCGGAAGCCGCGCTTTTAGTTGCCGGTTTTGGCAGCGAAGCGGCAAAACTAAAACAACTGGCCAAAGATTTGAAACTTGAAAATGTCGAATTTGCCGGAAAAATATCGAACGAAGAAATGGCGCAGCTTTATGAACGGGCGGACATTTATTTAAATTCGTCGGTGGTTGACAATATGCCGCTCTCTTTTATCGAAGCGTTTGCGGCGGGAACGCCGATCGTTTCTTACGCGACGGGCGGAATTCCGTATATTGTCGAAACGGGCGAAACAGGATTGCTTGTCGAGCCGAAAGATTTTGAAAATCTGGCGCAGAAAGCGATTTTTTTGCTTGAAAATCAAGAATTTGCAAAAAAAATTGTCGCCAAAGCGCACACGGAAGTTGTAAAATACAGTTGGGAAAATGTTCAAAGCGATTGGCTCGAACTTTACACCAAACTCGCCGAATAATCATTGCCTCAAGTTCAGAAATATGTGTGGAATCAACGGAATAGCTTTTTCCAAAAAATCGAAACGGCAGATTGACCGCCGCGTTTTAGAGAAAATGCGCGATGTGCAATTTCATCGCGGACCGGATGACGGCGGAATATTCACGGACGAAAACGTCGGACTCGGACATCGGCGTTTGTCAATCGTTGACGTTTCGCACGGCGCCCAGCCGATGTTTAATGAAGACGGCTCGCTCGTTATAATTTATAACGGCGAAATCTATAATCACGCCGATTACCGCGAAGAACTCGAAGCGAAAGGACACGTTTATCAAACACATTGCGACAGCGAAACGATTCTGCATCTTTACGAGGAATACGGCGTTCGATGCGTTGAAAAATTGCGCGGAATGTTCGCATTTGCAATCTGGAACCGGCGCGAAAAAACGCTTTTTATCGCCCGCGATCGGCTTGGCGTAAAACCGCTTTATTATGTTCACGACGAGCAGGAAAATCTCTTTTTCGGTTCGGAAATCAAGACGCTTTTGGAAGCCAATGCAATCAAGCCTGAATTGAATTACCGTGCGCTTCCCGATCAACTGGCGAATCACGGGACTTCTTTTGACGAAACTCTATTTGCAGGCGTAAAACGTCTTTTGCCCGGACACACTTTGCTCTGGCAAGACGGAAAACTCAAAATCGAAGAATTCTGGGACGTGAAATTTGAGCCGAAACACGAAGAAAAATCTGACGCGGAATTTATCGAAGATTGGCGCGAACTTTTCAAAGAATCAGTGAAATTGCGTCTGATGGCGGATGTTCCGCTTGGAATGTTTTTGTCGGGCGGCATTGATTCATCGGCAATTGCGGCGATGATGTCGCAGATGGTTGATGAGCCAATCAAGACTTTTTCGGTCGGTTTTGCCGAGCGCGAGGCAAACGAATTTGAATATGCGCGAATCGTTGCGCGCAGCTTCAAAACCGAGCATCACGAAATTACCATCACGCCCGAACAGTTTTTTGCCGAACTTCCGAATCTTGTCTGGCACGAAGATGAACCGCTTGGATTTGTCGCCTCCGTGCCGCTTTATTTTGTGTCGAAACTGGCGCAAAAGCACGTCAAAGTCGTTTTGACGGGCGAAGGAAGCGACGAAATTCTCGCCGGTTACGGTCGTTATGCGAAAGCCGTTTCGCTTCTGAACTACGGCGAAAGATACGAAAGTTTAACGCCAAATTTTGTGCGCGAAATCGTCAAATCGGGCGCGTCGCTGTTTGGCGGCAAACTGAATCGGACATTTTTGACGCGCCAAACGGACATCGAAAATTTGTTTCTTGATAATTTCTCGGTTTTTTCAAAGGCGATGCAGGAAAAACTTCTGTCTGTCGAAACAAAAGCGCGAATTTCAGAACAAAATCCGTATTTTTATCAAAACAAATGGCTCGCAAAAACGGACGCGAAAGATGTTTTGGACAAATTGCTTTACGTTGATACAAAAACTTATCTGCACGAGCTTTTGATGAAGCAAGACCAGATGAGTATGGCAGCTTCGATTGAATCGCGAGTGCCTTTTCTTGACCACAAACTCGTTGAATTTACGGCGCAAATGCCTGTCAGGATGAAACTTCGCGGAAGGGAAACAAAATTCCTGCTGCGCGAAGCAATGAAGGGAGTTTTGCCGGAAGAGATTTTGACGCGCTCGAAAATGGGTTTTCCCGTGCCGGTCGGAAATTGGTTTCGCGGGCGATTTAAACACATTGTTGATGAATATGTTTTCAGCGAACGCACCTTGCAGCGCGAAATTTTTAATGCTGATTTTGTCCGTGAAATTGCCCAAAAACACAACGCGGGCGAAAATCACGACGAACGATTGTGGTTTCTCGTCAATTTTGAAATTTGGCAGAGAAGATTTTTCGACGGCGAAACGACGGAAAAGAAAGAAATTGAATTTGAAGACGCAGTTTTAGTTTAGAAAATTATGTTGACTCCACCCGACATCAAAAAAGAAAAAATCAAAACAACCTCGGACATTCTGCGCGGGCGCGATATTTTGTGTTTTTCGCACGATTGGACAGGCGATCCGCTTTCGAAAACTCATCTGATGCGCGTGCTGTCGCGTGATAATCGAATTCTTTGGATAAACGCGATTGCCAATCGGATGCCGACGACTTCGACCAAAGATTTATCGCGTATTTACAAGAAATTAAAAAGTTTTACCGAACCTGTCCGGGAAGTCGAGCCAAACATTTTTGTGATGAATCCGCTGGCGATTCCGGCTTATGCGAGCAAAGCGATTGTCAGTTTCAATCAAAAGTTTCTGATTCGCCAGGTCAAAAGCGCGATGAAGAAACTCGGCATGAAACGAGTCATAAATATGGTTTTCAATCCGGCGGCGGGAATGATTGCGGGGCATCTAGGCGAATCGGAGCAGATTTATTACTGTGTTGACGAATACACGGCTTTTACGGGCGTTTCCGCCGGACTCCGGGAAATCGAGGAAGATTTGTTTCGCAAGAGCGATTTTGTTGTCGTTTCGGCGGAAAAATTGTTTGAATCGAAAAAACATTTTAACAAAAATACGTTTCTGATTCGGCACGGCGTTGATTTTCATCATTTTCGCAAAAGTTTGGACGAAGCGACAAAAATTCCCGACGAAATCGCCGATTTGCCGCGCCCGATCATCGGTTTTCACGGATTGCTGGCGGATTGGGTTGATTTTGAATTAATAAAAAAAACGGCGGAACATTTCAAACATGGCTCGGTCGTTTTAATCGGCAAAATTACGTTTGACGCGGAGAAAAAGATAAAAATTTTGGACGGAATTCCGAACATTCATTTTCTCGGCCGCAAGCCTTACGCGGAATTGCCCCAATTTTGCAAAGGTTTTGATGTTGCGCTAAATCCGTTTGAAATCAGTGAACTGACGCTGGCGGCAAATCCTCTCAAAGTGCGCGAATATCTTGCCGCGGGGCTTCAGGTTGTTTCTACCGATATTCCCGAAGTTCGCATTTTGAAAGATTGTTTGGTTGGGGAAAGCCATGCGGATTTTATTGCCAAAATTGAAGAAATATTGCGAAACCCGAAACCGCGTGAAGACGTTTCCGACGCGATCCGGTTGGAGAGTTGGGACTCGAAAGTTGACGAACTGCGGGCGATAATGCGAAAAGTTAAAGAGTGAAAAAGACAAAAAGTGAAAAAGGGTTGAGCAGAAAATTTAAGGTTTTGAGCTTTATTCTTCTGCTTTTTTTAATTTGGCTTTTTCTCGCGCCGTTCTTAGCGGAAAGATTAATTGTCGAAAAAACGCTCGAAAAAGCCGATGTAATTCTCGTTCTCAGCGGTTCTCATACTTATATTGAACGGACGCAAAAAGCGGCGGAACTTTTCAAAAATGGCGTTGCGCCGAAAATTTATCTGACTGATGATGGCGAACAAGCGGGCTGGTCAAAACTTGAAAAACGAAATCCGCCGTTTGTCGAATTGGCGCGAAATTCGCTGATCGCGCAAGGCGTTCCGCCCGAAAATATCGAGATTCTCGAACCGCCGGTAACAGGCACGATTTACGAAGCGCGGATTTTGTTGGAAAAATCAAAATCGGCGAATTTGAAATCAGTTTTGATCGTCACTTCCGCTTATCATACGCGCCGTGCATTTTCGACTTTTCAAAAACTCTTTGCCGAAAACAATCAACCAACCGAACTCGGAATCGTTTCGCCGCCGACCGGCGAACAAACACCGCCGCCGTTTTCGTGGTGGCTTTCGGCGTTCGGTTGGCAAATTGTCGCCGGCGAATATGTGAAATCTTTTGTCTATTGGGTATATTATTAAATTTCAGATTTCAGATTTATTAGATGAAACGACTCGAAACCCCGAATTGGCAAAAGAACCGCCAGCGAAGGCGAAAATTATGGTTTGACTTGATGCTGACGTTTTTGTTGATTCCGTTGGGCGTCGGCGGATTTTATTTGTTTGAAAATTTGTTTTCGAGAGATGGCATTACCGTCACCGGTTCGACGATTTATGTCAAAGCGGGCGGCAATTTGCAGTCGGCGATTGACCGCGCAAATCTGGGCGACACGATAATTTTGCAAGCGGGCGCACCGTTTGTCGGTTCATTTGTTTTGCCGAATAAAGCGGGCAGCGAATTTATCACGATTCAATCTTCGGAACTTACCAAACTGCCGCAAGACGGCGTGCGGGTGAGTCCGAATGACGCGGCTTTGATGCCGAAGATTTTGAGCATCGGCATCGGTGAACCGGCGATAAAAACTGCGCCGAACGCGCATCATTACCGCTTTGTCGGAATCGAATTTGCTCCGAATAATGCCGATTATATTTACAATCTGGTTGCGCTCGGCACGGACAATCAGAAAGCGGAAGAAATTCCCGAAAATTTTGAATTTGACCGTTGTTATCTGCATCCGAACGCGAAAGGTAAAACTCGTCGCGCCGTTATGCTGAACAGCGCGGATACAATTATCAAAAACAGTTACATCGCCGGGTTCGCTTACAAGGAAGAAGAAACGCAGGCAATTGCCGGTTGGAACGGTTCGGGCGGCTATAAAATCATCAATAATTATCTCGAAGCGGGCGCGGAAAATATCCTTTTCGGCGGTGCCGATCCAAGTATCAAAAATCTCGTGCCGACCGATATTGAGATCCGCAACAATCTTTTGACGAAACCTGCGGAATGGCGCGGAAGCGTGACGATAAAATGCACGTTTGAACTAAAAAATGCGCGAAATGTCCGCATTATCGGCAATATTATCGAAAACAGTTTTGACGAAATGGCGATTCGCCTGACGGTCAGAAATCAAAACGGAACTGCGCCGTGGAGCGTTGTTGAAGATATTGTTTTGCAAAACAACATCATTCGCAACAGTGGCGGCGGCATCAATTTTCTTGGGCGTGATGATGCTTTTCCGAGTGCCACAATGAAGCGCGTGCAGATTATCAACAATCTTTTTGATAATCTCGATGCCAAAAAATTCGGCGCGGACGGGCGTTTTATCACGATTTCCGGCGGCGAAGACATCACAATCGCCAATAACACCATTTTTCACGACGGCAATGTGATTACCGCCCACGGCGACGCGACCAAAAAATTTGTTTTTCGCAATAATATTTTTTCGTTCAATAATTACGGATTCAACGGCGGAAGCGGCGAAAGTTTGAAAGAAATTTTCTCGAAATATTTTCCCGGCGCGATAATTTCCGATAACGTTATTGTCAACGGCAAAAACATTCCGAAAAGCGATATTTACGTTCCGCCGCGCAACGCTCTGGTTGATGGATTCAATGCAGTCGGTTTTATGAATTGGCAAGCGGGAAATTATCGTCTGACAGCGGTTTCAAAATTCAAAAATAAAGGCGCAAACGGCAAAGATTTCGGCTGCGATATTGACGCTTTGGAACTTGAAATCAAAAAAGTTCAGTCAAAATAAATTTTCAGTCTAATCTTTTTTGCCCATCTTTTCGATCAATTCAGCAAACCGCTCGTCGTCACGAAGCGGCGCGAGACAAATATCGTTCTGGTAAAAAGTTTTATTTTCGTTACCTAGTTTGACGGCGCGATTGAGCCATTTGAACGCCAAATCTTTTTCACCCAACTGGGCATATGCTTCGCCTGTCCAAT
Source organism: Actinomycetota bacterium (assembly GCA_040005005.1). Taxonomy (GTDB): domain Bacteria; phylum Acidobacteriota; class Blastocatellia; order Pyrinomonadales; family Pyrinomonadaceae; genus JAFDVJ01. Next base: position 2,614 of record JBDTZT010000063.1, on the reverse strand, counting down.
AAGCCATATCATGGTCTGATTTTGCCAGTGCCAGAGATTCATCGCTTAATTGTGCCCGTGCGTCCTCCTTTCTGCCGACCGCTGCGAGAAACGCTGCCAGTAAAGGACGAATGCCGTCCATCTGCGGATTTTCCGCGATTACTTTTGCAAGCATTTCGATGCCTTCTTCGCGCTTGCCGCTGTGAAAAAGCGTCGCCGCGTGAAAAATTCTGAGCATCGGATGATTCGGTTCAACTTTGATGCCTTTTTCGATTTCCCGCATCGCTTCGTCAAAGCGTTTTTGATAAAGAAAAATGCGGGCGCGATTATAAGCTGCGACAACGCGTGCTGCCGGATCGAGCCGTGCGAGTTTTTCAAAAGCCTTTAAAGACAGGTCGTAATCGCCGTCGAGCCGATGCATAATACCTTTGACAAAATAAAGCGGAGCTTCGTTCGGGAATTGTTCCTGCAAAATTTTGATTTCGGCGCGGGCTTTTTTCTTTTCGCCACGTGCCATATAAATCATAACTGTCAAAACACGCGCTTCCGTTACATTCGGATCATAGAAAAAGGCTTTTGTAAAAGCACTTTCCGCCAAAGTATAATCTTCCGGTTCGCCTAAACCTTTTAGAAAACGATTCGCGTAACACGCGCCCAAACCCGAATAGGCAAAAGCAAAATGCGGATCTAAATCAACGGCGTGTTTGAAATTGGCGATTGCCGCTTCGCAATCAGCATTGGAAACCGTTCGGAAAATAAAGCGTCCGAAATTGTCGCGTCCTTTCAAATATTCTTCCCAGGCTTCGGCACTGTCGGTTGGTCGGCGACCGAGTTTTTCCTGTTCGTTTTCGGAAAGTTCAAGTCTTAAACCGTCCAAAATCCGTTGTCCGATCATATCTTGCAAAGTCAGAATGTCAGCTCCTTCGGCATCAATGCGGTCGCTCCAAAGAATTTCACCCGAGGCGACATCCAGAAGTTGCGCCGTTACGCGCATCCGGTCGCCCGAACGAATAAATCCTGCCGACAAAACGGCGTGAACGCGCAATTCTTGTCCGGCATCGCGCGGATCAACTTCCAATCCCTGATATTTGGCAATGACCGAACTCGGACGCACGACCAGCGATTTAAGCTGGGCAAGTTCGGTAATGACGGCATCAGCCAGAGCAAATTCGTAAAAATTCGATTTTTGATCCTGGTTCAGATTCTTAAACGGCAGGATCGCAATGCTTTTCTTTTCTTGTCCGGTCGCCGTCAATGTCAGTTCGGGCGCATATGAATTAGAAATCGGCGGATTGGAAAACGAAGAATTTCTACTGGCCGAATTTTCCGAGCCGGTTTTTCCGGTAATCCAGTTCCAAGCGCGTTTGACCACATTGTTTTCGGCGTGGCGCGGGGCGAAAATATCATTTTGTAAAACGGGCATACCTGAAAGGTCTTGAAGGACGGCGCGAATGTCGTCGCGCATCGTCGAAATTTTTTGATAACGGTCTTTGGGATGTTTGGCTAAGGCTTTGTCAATAATCTGTTGAAGTTGCGGCGGCATCGGCTCGGTCCGCATGAGGGCCAGCGGTTTCGGAGTGCCGTGCAAAACCTGATGGCGCACATCAACGACCGTTTTCCCCTGAAAAGCCCAGATTCCCGTGAGCATTTCGTAAAGCAAAACGCCGGTCGAAAAAATATCGGCGCGATGGTCGGCGCGTTCGCCTTTGGCTTGTTCGGGCGCGGCGTAAGTCGCTGTCCCGTATGGAATTCCGACTTCGGTTAGATCAGCGCGGTCAACTCCGCGCGGTAAATCACTGGGTTCATCCTGCACGAGTTTAGCCAATCCGAAATCGAGAACTTTAACCAACCCTTCGCTCGTCACCATTATGTTTCCGGCTTTAATATCGCGATGAATGATGCCGCGAGAATGTGTGTAAGCGAGTGCATCGCAAGTATGAACAGCAATTGACAGTGCGCTTTTTATTTCCAAAGGACGACCTGCGACGAGTTGGCGCACATTTTTGCCTTCAATATACTGCATCGCAATATAATAAATTCCGTTGGCTTCGTGAAAATCGTAAATCGTGCAGATATTCGGATGGTCGAGTTGCGAACAAAGTTGAGCCTCGCGCTCAAAGCGTTTGAAGTTGGCGGTTTTAGCGGTCAGCTCCGGCGGCAGGACTTTTATAACGACTGTGCGGTTCAGTTTCGTGTCGAGAGCTTTGTAAACTGTTCCTTGTCCGCCTGCGCCGAGTTTTTCCTGAATTAAATATTGGTTAATTTTCGAACCAATCATAAGAATTTCGGATTTGAGATTTCAGATTGCGGATTTATAAAGTTTAACCCTGAAATCATTCCGAGTAAAGTTTGATATTATAAACGAAATTGCAAAATCCGCAATCCGCAATCTCAAATGCTCACTTTAAGTATCGGCAAACTGCCGACTAATCGGGAATAATCGTTCAGCCGCGCGGCGGATTTCCCCAACCCGAACTAACATATTCGCCGTTTTCGACGATACACGGCACCACTAAATCGCCGCCTGAATATTCGAGCATTTCCCGTTGCCTCAGTTTATCATTCTGGGCATCATATTCGATGAAGGCGACACCGTTTTCGTTGTAATAATCCCGTGCCTTTTGGCAATAAGGAC
>JBDTZT010000637.1:0-3124 GCA_040005005.1 Actinomycetota bacterium | reverse complement strand
GGAGTTTTGCAAGGCGTTCAACGCCAAAACGCAAAACGACGATCCGGATATGAAAGTCCCGGTCGTCATTACGGTCTATGCCGATCGCTCGTTCACGTTTGAAACAAAAACACCGCCGGCGGCCGATCTTTTGAGAAAGGCTTCGGGAATTCCGAAAGGTTCGGCGACCGCGAATAAAGCAAAAGTCGGCACAATTTCACGCGCTCAAATCGAAGAAATTGCGACGAAAAAAATGCCGGATTTGAACACGACAAATCTCGAAGCGGCAATGAAAACGATTGAAGGCACGGCGAAAAGTATGGGTTTAACTATCGAAGGATAGTTTTTAGAAAGGGAGAAATGTTTGCGATTATATTCGCAAATTTAAAAACATTTCGTTTGAACCTTAAATTAAAATGGCTAAAAAAGGTAAAAAATACCGTTCGGCTCTGGAAAAAGTTGAGCCGAACAAAAAATACACGCTTGAAGAAGGTTTGGCAAAAGTCAAAGAAATTGCTTTTGCCAAATTTGATGAAACCGTCGAATTGACAATGTGGCTCGGCGTTGACCCGCGCAAAGCCGACCAACTGGTTCGCGGAACGGTTGTTCTGCCGAACGGTTTGGGCGGAAAAGCAAAGTTTGTCGTGGTTATCGCGCAGGGCGACAAAATCAAAGAAGCGGAAGAAGCCGGCGCCGATATGGTTGGCGGTGATGATATTGTTGACAAAATCAAAGGCGGTTGGCTCGATTTCGACACTTTGATTGCGACGCCCGATATGATGGGCAAAGTCGGTCAACTCGGAAAACTTCTTGGTCCTCGCGGGCTGATGCCTAATCCGAAAACAGGAACGGTAACAATGGACGTGAAAACCGCGATCGAAGAAACGAAAGCGGGTAAAGTCGAATACCGCGTTGATAAAACGGGCGTGATTCACTCACCGGTCGGCAAAGTTTCCTTTGACGAGGCAAAACTCGCGGAAAATACGAAAACTTTAATTAATGCCGTCATAAAGGCAAAGCCGACGACGGCTAAAGGTCGCTATTTGAAAAAAATCAATCTCGCGGCAACGATGAGCCCGGGCGTTCTGCTCGATGAATTAGCCTACGTTTAATTAAGTGAGGTGCAGAAGATAGAATTATGAAAACCAAAGCAAGAAAACAGGAAGATTTAAACGCCCTCACGGAGCAGTTGAGCAGCTCAAAATCGGCGATGATTGTCAGTTTCAATAAATTGACCGTCAACAAAGACCAAGAATTTCGTCATCAACTGCGCGAAGTAGGTGCACAGTATCAGGTCGTCAAAAATACGATTGCCCGTCTTGCCGTCAAAGGCACGCCGTATGAAGATGCCAGTGCGTATTTCAAAGGTGTCACGGGAATCGTTTGGACAGAAAACGATTCGGTCGTTTTATCGAAGACAGTTTCAAAATTTATTAAAGACAATGCCGACTTCTATACATTCAAAGCCGGTATCGTCGACGGAAAAGTAGTTAATTTAGCGCAGGTTCAAGCAATCGCCAGCCTGCCGTCAAAAGAAGTACTTATTTCTCAACTGCTGTATGTTATCAACGCGCAGGCGCAACGTATCGTATCGGTTATCAACGCCGTCCCGCGCAACTTGGCAATTGTCATTAAACAAATCGGAGATGCTAAACCCGAAGTTGCGGCCGAAACAAAAACCGAAGTAAAAACGGAAACGGCAAAGATTGAAGAGGAAGTAAAAGCAGCAGAATCTGCGCCGGCGGAAGCCGCACAAACTTCGGAAACAAACGCGGAAACGCCGAACGATGTGCCGCCGGTTGAAGAAAGTGCCGCACCGGAAAATTCGCCGGAAGAAGAAGCGGCACCGGAAGCAACAACTGAGGAAAAACCGGAGCAGTAAATTTTTTTAAGCCGTACTCAAGGAAAACGAGCGAAGCGATTGTCAGGTCGTCTTTGCGGCTCGGACGCTTTTTTGAAGTGATGCAACCTTTAAGAGATTGTCCCGTGGGTTCGATCGGCTGACACTAAAAAAACGTAACGCCTGCAAACGGCGTTATAAAAATAATCAACAAGAGAACCCTAATTGGAGGAATATAAATAGTTATGGCAGTTACAAAAAACGATGTAGTCGAATATTTGAAAGGAATTACGCTTCTTGAAGCGTCGGAATTAGTTAAGGAATTGGAAGAAGTTTTCGGTGTTTCAGCAGCGGCGGCAACAGTTGCAGCGGCTCCCGCAGCGGCGGCTGACGCAGCTCCCGCCGAAGTTGAAAAGGACACTTTTGATGTGATTTTGACCGCCGCCGGCGGACAAAAAATCAACGTCATTAAAGTTGTTCGTGAAGTGGTTGCCGGTCTCGGTTTGAAAGAAGCGAAAGACCTGGTTGACGCAGCACCGAAAGCTATTAAAGAAGGCGTTTCGGCGGCTGAAGCCGAAGAAATCAAAACTAAATTGACTGATGCCGGTGCAACGGTCGAAGTTAAATAATTTCGGTCAACCAAAACTTCGATGACTGCATCTATAATTTGCAGTCATTTGAAGTTAGTTAATTTACTTGTTAAACTGGAAGGCAAGCGTGAAGATTTTTGATAAATTTAACGCTTGCCGTCTGGTTGAATTTGAAACTTAAAAGTTTAAGTTTCTTGGGTTAAAAGAGAGAGTTTCTCGCAAAAATGGAGAGTTGGTGTCTTTTTCGGCACTCTCGAAAACTAGATTTTAGCAACAAACTGCTAGAAAAAAGCGGTCTGGGTAAACTTTACCCTCGACCGCATTTGCCGTCTTTTATTGAAAATTTTATAGGATAACTTTTGCTAAAAGAATCCTATCAATAAAAGACATTTAAATCAACAATTATTTTCTTCAAAAACTGTTGTTATAAAAATTATGATTGATAATCCGCTACAAAATAATAATAATGGGCTTGGTCGCCGCACGAGCCGTGCGCCCGAGCGTGTTGACTTTTCAAAAATTTATACGTCGGCTCGGATTCCGAATCTTATCGAAGTGCAGCGCGAATCATACAATCGTTTTCTGCAAATGGATTTGATTCCCGAAGAACGCGATATGGTCGGACTGCAAACGGTTTTTCAATCCATCTTTCCGGTTTCGGATTTCCGCGAAACGGCGACGCTCGAATTTGTCGAATATCAAATCGGCAACTGGC
>JBDTZT010000062.1:0-10520 GCA_040005005.1 Actinomycetota bacterium | reverse complement strand
CGGCGTCGGCGTCGGTGTCGGTGCTCGCGGCGTCGGCGTTGGCGGCGGCGGCGTTGGCACCGGCGGCGCTGTCGGCACCGGCGTTGCTGTTGGCTCCGGCGTTGGCGTAACCGTCGGTGTTGCCGTTGGTTCAGGTGTTGCCGTTGGTTCAGGTGTCACCGTTGGCTCAGGTGTTGGAGTCGGCGGCGGCGGCGGAACCGGCGTTGGCGTAATCTGCGGTGTTGGTCCCGGACTCGGCAAATCCGTGTTGCCCTGTGTATCACGCGGAACAATCGCTTCTAAAAATTGAATATTGCGAACGCCGATTTGCGTTGTGCCGTCAACCTCGTGATATTCGCCGTCCTGAAGCGGATAAGCCGTTCTGACCCGCATACTCGGTTCAATCGTTCTGACAAGCGACGCTTCATCCAAATCAAACTGCTCTTTCGGCTGCCCCAAAATTATCGCCTCATCATTCGGCTTCAAAACAAAGCGAAACTGCAGCGTTTCAAGATGTTCGGCCACCACACTGTCAATAAACCCGTCTCCTTTGATACCAAACACGCGGCGCACCAAATGGTTTTCGGCATCAACGAAATACTGGATGATTTGAACTCTCTGCAAAATCGTCGGATACGAACCGTTGTTGGTCACCGACGCGAGTTGTCCGGTCGAACCCGTCCGATTAAGCCCGTAAGCGTCGCCGTTATCCCAACTGATTTTGTTTCCGCCCAAATTGACATTTGTCACCGTCCCGAAAACTCCCGCCACGCCGTTGGAAATAAAGTAAATCTCTCCATTGGAAAAATCGCCGATGCGCGCCGCCGGAATATTAATCTGCCCGTTACCGGAATTGATGTCTGCCGCCGCCAGATCAATCGCCGAAAAAGCCGGGTCTCTTGAAAGAATTGCCAATCTGTCAGTCACCGGCAAAACATCCATCGCCGGATTCGCATAACTAATCGGGGTCGTGTTCGGCACATTATTGTCAGAGACGACCATTCCGATATTGACATAGCCTTGATTCGCCGGATCAATCGTGCCGGCGACCCGCGCCGTCAGATTTTGAGTGACGAAATTCGTCGGCAGCCAAATATTCGCCAAACCTTTCAAACCATCGCCCGCGACCAGAATATCGCGGGTTATGTATTCCTGCGCATTGCGAAGTCCCTGCGTCGCGCCGGTCATTTCAAAATTGGCGTTGGCCGTCGTAATTGCCCCGCGCATCAGCGAAAAAACCGTTGCGAGAATGACCAGAGTGATCACCATCACGACAATTAATTCCATCATTGAAAAGCCTTGCTGATTGTTTTTTCCTTTCCGATTTTTCATTAATCAAACTCCTCAGATTTAGCGCAGACTTTGGCGGAATCCGGTTGCCTGAACATATTGGAAAAACGGCGTTCCGGGCGGCAACTTGTTCGGTGTGAGATAGGTACCGTCAAAACTCCAGTTACGGCGCGGCGGCATATAAATGATCGAAGTGTCATTTTCCCAGTTGGCGAGTGCCTGGGTCGAACGGAAAAGCGGCACAAACGAACCCGTATAGCTCCACGCATTGGTCGTTCCGTTGAGATTCCAGGTTTCCTGAAAACGCGGATAATTGATAATTCCGCCGTTGCGCCGCAAACCCGATGCATCCCGGCCGGGCGTTTGCGTCAGACTCGAAAGCGTCGTTCCGGCAATAATTCCGGCGCGAACCGCCGTTCCTTCAGTGGTCAAAGCACCTTCGTCAGCCATTCGATAGGCTTCGCCTGTCAGTGACCGGGCGTTGCCGCTGCCTTCGGGATAAAGTGCGCTCGACGCGTCAAACCAAGTTTTGGAAAGCGGAAAAATTGCGTCGCAAACGATTGATGACGGAATCTGTGCGCCGTTGAAACCGCCGTCGTTCAAGGTCGAGCCGCCGACCGGAATACTGCTGACGCCCGTCGTGTTATAGTTTCCCCAGAGGTAAACCATATTTTCCGATGAAATAGTAATACCTTTGGTCGGCGAAAGTTTGCCCGCCGCCGCCGAGGTGCTCAATGTTTCGCCATCGAAAAGACGCACGGCGCGGCGAAAATAATACTCCGGATTTCCTTCATAACTCAGTTTATTCCAGCTCATCACCGCGTCCGAGCGCGGAATTCTGCTCGCCAGCGGCGCATTGCTCGGCGAAGGAGCAGAACCAATTGTTCCAAAATCCGGTAATTCGGAAGTGTCTTTCTGCAAAGTTCCGTTTTTGCTCGTGCCGCCGACGTTCCAGCCGAAATCAATCACGTCTTCGCCCGCATCCAAACTTCCGTTCGGACCGTAAATATCTTCGTTGTCAACGATTCCGTTGGTGCTGGCGAAAGAAGTTCCATCCGCCAGATATTCGGGTTTGATACGGTCGCCGCGGCGGTCTGAAACATAAACGACATAACCTTCTTCGCCGTTGATATTGGTGCTGACGGCGGTTGTTCCCGAAAGCAGATTTGCGTCGTAAACGCCGTCGAGCCACCGCGACAAATTCCGCATATTGATTTCGACGACGCTCGTCACGCCGCGGTCGTAAAGGTCGAATTCGCTCAGAGTGCTTCGCACCCAGCCTTCGCGGACGTTATAAACATTGATCGGGACAATCGCGTTATAAGCTCCGCTCGGCGTTTTTTGTCTGGTAATCGCTCCGCCGTCTTCATTTGCCGCCGCTTCGGTGGTGTTGATAAAACCGCGATTCGGGTAAAAAAGCGTTGACGGATCGGCAATTTCTCCGTCGGCGATGGATTGGTAATTGCGGGTTAAGTTGGTCAGGGTGAAAGAATTTCCAAGCCGGTCGCGGCTTCCCTGAATGTATGCTGCCCACAAAGGTCTTTGCAGATAAACAATGCCGTTCGGTTCGCCTTCAGTGACGCCCATACTCAAAATTGTCTGTGTCACATCGACCGTCGTGCCGTCCGGTTTGACGATCTCGATCAAAATCCGCCCCTGCACGCCCGAACCCGGAGGAATATAATTTCCGCCGACGGTTTCGGGAACCGGTTTTACGCCGCGAATAATCTGCGTGTTCGCCGTCACTGAATCATCAGCGTTTACTTGAGCAACGGCCGAGCCGCCGATCGTTCCGGTATTCGAGATTAGTTTCAAAACATTTCCGCCGTTTAAGACCGACGGCGTGAAAGCTGACAACAAAACACCTTTGCCGGCCGGAATTCCCGCGACGTTTGCCGCGCCGCTCCCGGCTGATTGATCATCGAGCAGAATTCTGATCTGCGATTTACTGTGATAACGCGAAGTCGAAAGAATTTCGTCGTCCGAAGGCAGCGAGCGTTTGATGATTTCCGCCGGAGAATTTCCGGCCAGCTCCAACGGCAGCCGCAGCGAAGTGGCGCCCGTCGTCTGCGTCAGAATTTTGCCGCCGAAACGATTCGGCACGCCTGATGTGGCGGCTCTGACCGATTCCGATTCCCAGTTCGAGTTGGCAATTCCTTCCGGACTATCGGGGAAAAAACCGCGCAGGGTCGAACCGCCGCCGGTTAAATTCGGTCCGCCGATTAATCCCGAACCGGCTTTGACGCTTCCGTTTCCAAGTGTGCTTTGAACATTAATGCCGTTGACCTCAACATAAACTTCCGTGTTGCCGCTTGAAGTATTCGGTTCGCCGCCGCGGGTCGCATCGCGGACAAATTCGCCCGCCATCGTCAAACGATTCAAAAACTTCGTATTTCGCAAGGCATAAATATTTTTGTTGCTGTGAATTCTGCCGTTAAAAGTCATCAGCGGTCCGGGATGAATTTCGATGTCCTCGTTGCTGAACATCCCAAACTGAAAAAGCGGGACCAGATAATTGTTAAATTCACGTTCGAGTTTGACTTCCGTGCGGGTGGCGTCGCGCGAAGCCGTCGAACTCATTTTGTAAGGAATAATGCTCGCGTAAAGACCGGCGTAAGCCCCGTCGGGAATATTGACACGCGGATAAATATTAGTCGGCAAACCCTGCAAAGCACGAAGTTCGTTTAATTTGTCGGTATCTTCGGCGAGGCTCTGCGTAAATGTAAAACCTTCCGTCAGAAGTTCATCCGGCGGCGCACCGGCAATCGCATCGAGGTCAATAGTGGTCGGATTCATTTTGCGCCGAAACAGATTACTGAAATCATTGGTCATTTTTTCCAGTCCGGCCGATGAAGCGTAAAAAGTATGAGTGCGCTGCAAATCGCTTCCGGCAATTCGTGCTTCGCTCGATGAAAAGGCGAGCGCGGTTAAAGCAATGACCGCCAGAATCGCGACCATAATGATCGCAATCGCCAAGGCCGCCCCGCGCTCATTGCTGATTTTTTTTTCCAACCCAATCTCGTTTTGCTTTTTCTTCAATTTTCCCGCCATCATTTAAACCAACCTCCCAAATTGTCTATCGCGTCAGGCGACCTTCGTCATTCAGATAACAAACGCCCGCTATTTCGCCAACTGTGTCGCCGGTCCCGAAATAATGCACCGTTATCTCAATTTTTTTCATCGAACCGCTCAAATTCGTGACCGTGATTTGGCGCGTATAACCGCTGCGAACCAAGGCCGGATTATCAAAATCATCGCCGGTCCCGAAAATGCCGTCCGCCCCCGCATCGCGCAGATCATCATCCGTTCCGTTCACGCCGTCAGGTCCCGGATTAAGCGATAATTCCTTAAATCCGGTGCTGAATCCGCTGAAAATCGCGGCGGTATCCGTGTTGTCAACACTTCCGGCATTGGCGATTTGCTTGAAATCGAGCCGGCGCGTGTTTCTTAAAGTTTCAACTTCCTCGATTTCGGCGACGATAATGTATTTTGCGTTCGTCACATTGCGGCTGATCGTTCCGTAATGAATTGCGTAGGTGAGTGCCGCGGCAGTTCCCATGAGTCCGATGGTCAGGATGAAAATAGCAACCACGGCTTCAATTAATGAAAAGCCTTTTTGTTTGTTCTTCACAAAATCTTTTGAGATTTCTTTTGCTTTTTTACTCCACATATCCATTTACACCCTGGCTGTATCGCCAAACCTTGATGCGCCCGCCCGCACCCAAAACCGAGACGGCAAAAGCGGTCTCGAGCCGGTATTTGTCGTGGTAGAAAAACAAGGCCTGGTTTTGCGGATTATTGCCGGCATCAATCACCGAACCGTCAAGTTGAAAGGTAATTTCGACGGCGTTGCTGGAAAGATTTGTTAAATTGGTCGTGTCGCTGAGCGCCGACGCGGGAACGCCCGCCGGACGACCATATATTACGTCGTCAAGTTCAACGCCTGAGCCGGTTAAGGCAACGATGTTATTTTTCGGGTCGCCCAGCGCGCCGAAACTTCCGCCGTAAGTGACAATTATTTTATTGGCATTGTCGTATCGAAAGGTTATCGGTTTTCTTTGCGACATTGATTCCTGTCTGGCTTCCCGGAGCGATGTCGCAACTTGTCTTTGCAAACCCGAAAAACGAAAAAGACGGCGCGATGAAAGTATCTGCGGCAGCGCCAAAACCAAAATTATGGCTGCGACCAGTAACACGACAAGCAATTCAGGAAGGCTGAAACCTCCTTGTTTTCTAAATCCAATTTCTTTTTTAAGACCCGGTATTTTCATCTTTTTTACCCCCAATCAGTTGAGTGTGAGACTTAATCTATTTCATCAAAGAATGAATAACTGAGTTATTTCAGAAATAACAGTGTTTGGCATTGTAATTTTATTTTGATTTTCAGAGCGAGAAGATTTGAGATATTTATGAGTTATCAAAAATGAACGGTTCAGGGTCTTAAAAAATCAAAAAATTCCCGTCAGACTCGAGGTTAAGTCTAACGGGAAAAAGAGGAAACTTAAATTTCTCTGTTCATATAATCAATTCTTTTTCAAGAGCAAGTTCCGCACAGAGCAATTCGCAGGCGACCGCGCCCAAAATTTCCTTCGGGCGATAAAACCATTGCAAGAAAATAGTCCTGACCGACAAAGCGCAAGATAATAATCGCGTTTTGTGTGGAAATGGTCATTTCCCGAAGTTTTTCGATTTTCAAATCGCCGCCGGTTCGATTGGCATTTTTCAAAAGCGATATGGATTCGGCAATCGCGATTTCAAAATTTGCTTGTCCGGGTTCGACAGATTGCCAAACCTTTGCGACGTCAATTCCGTCCGTTCCCATAATCAACACCGCGAGACTTCCCACGGTGCTGGTCATTGCTACTCTCTGTGCAGAACTTCCTTAAACATTAGCTTGAGTATAACTCCAAGCTACGGTTGTTTTATAGTACTCGGATTTATGCTGGGCTGGATGGTCGGATTAATCGGCACGATAATCTGTTGCGGCTGGGCCGGTGTTTCCGTAGTCGGACTTGAATTCGACTGTGGATTACCGAGCGGCACCGGTTGAAGAATGGTGGTCGTTCGGGTTCCATCGCTGATTCTCGACGGCAATTGATTTCCGTTGTTATCAGGACGAAAGATCCGCGGCGTGATAAAGAATAAAATTTCATTCGTGACCCGCGAAACCGCTTTGCGTTTGAACAGATTTCCGAGCAGCGGAATTCTTGATAGACCCGGTGTGCGGAATTGGTCGTCACTTTCTGTATCGAGCAGTGCGCCGCCGACGACGGTCGTGCCGCCGTCAGGAACGACAACGCGCGTTTTCATTCTTTGCGTATTGATTCCCGGAACGCCGCCGACGGCAATCGTCGAACTGATTGAATTGTTTTCCGTGACGACATCAAGCACGACTGTTCCGAGGTCGGTAATTTGCGGCGTCACTTCAAGCCGCAGCGGGACGGAAACAAACTGCGTGGTAAATAATGTACCGCCGGTCTGGTTGCCGCTGTTTTGAGATGTAACGACCGGAATTTGCGTTCCGCTTTCGATCTCGGCTTTTTGATTGTTCAAAGTCGTAACGCGCGGGGTCGCAATAATTTTGGCCTGTCCATTTTGTTCGCCGGCAGTTAATAATAGATTGATTTGCGCCGTTCCGAAAATACCGGTCGTCAAACCGACCACTGTATTTGCAAGCTGCGAAGCCAGATTATTGTTCGGCTGTTGATTTATTTGCCCCGGAAGTCTTAAACCGCCACCGGTCGTATCGGTCGTCGTAGTGGTTGGCGACGGAAGAGTTGAGCCGCCGCCGGCACTGCCATTCCTTCCGAGCACGATCGCCGAAAGCTGCACGCCTAAATCGCGGCTGAAATTGCGCGAAGCGATAACGATGCGGGCTTCGATTTCGACTTGCGGTTCGGGTTGGTCAAGCAGAATCACGAGTTGGCGAATCGAGTCAATGTTTTCGCGGACATCGGTGATGATGAGCGTGTTGTTGCGCGAATCAACTTCGACTGCGCCGCGCCGTGAAAGACGTTTTTTGACAACACCCAAAATACCTTGATCTTCACCGCCGCCGCTGCCTGACGTGGTCGCTCCGCCTTTGAAACCGGTCTGCGAAGCGCAAGTTCCGGCACAAGCATAGTTCAAACGGATCAATTCGGTGTAAAGCGATGCGCTGTCGAGTTTACTGCCTTCGAGCTGCAATCTGATATTGCCTTCTTTCGCAAGTTTCGTAGATTCGGCGACACGAAGAATCGGACCTTTGACCTGAATTGCTAAATCCTGTGATTCAAGAATCGAATCAAGTGCAAGATTCCACGGCACCTCGTTGACGTTGACCGTCACCGGAACCTGCTTGACCGAATTGTCAATGACGAAATTGATTCCGTATTGTTCGGTAATGTAATTAAGAATGTCGCGGATGTCGGCGTTGACAACCTTTAAGTTGATCGGTTCACCGACGAATCCGGCGCAGCCGTAGGTTTTGCAACCTTCCTGCGTTGATTTTTGCGCGAAAACCGCAAAAGCTAAAGAACTGATTATTATGAACGCGAAGATGGCACGACGGCACACGACGCTTGAATTCCGAAGAAAATTCATGTTTCCTCCCAAAGTAATTTGATCTCTCTAACCGGAGATTTCGGGTTTTAATTTTTGACTGGAATCGAGGCTCAAGCGCGGGAGATTAAGCCTCAAAGTATTGATTAGTTAAGATTTTTTGGCAACTTTAACCGGTTTTTTATTCTTTTTGTTTTTATCCTTGCTGGTATCTTCCGGCTTGGATGCAGGCTGTTTGTTCATTTCGTCAACCGGCGAAATGATGACGGTCGGCGCCGCCGTTGTCGGTTTCGATTTGTTTTCGGTTTGCGCGAGGTTCGTGGTGGGTGTCGGTGTGGCGGTATTGCTGTTATTTACGACTTCCGTTTTGGTCGCGTTATTGTTTTCAACCGGAGCCGTTCCCTGAACTTCCTGTTGAACGGTATATTGACGCAAAGTTTTGTTTTCGACCGACGAGATAAACTTATTATTGCTCATTTTGACGACTTTGCGAAAGATGAGCCGGTTTTCTTCAATCGCGACGAGTTGTCCATCGAAAAATTTCTCGCCCGGATAAATCGTGTATGACAATTTTATCGGGGTTGCCTCGACCATTGCGGCATAACCTTTCGAGGTCTTGAAAATTCCCGTGACTGCCATCTCGTCAAGCGTCAGAACGCTGGTTACTTTCGGCAGCGGCTGACCGTTGGAGGCGGCAGCTTCGCGTTGTTGTTTGTAATAATTGATTCTCAGATCAATCGCCGGCGCGGTGACCACCACAATCTCCGGAGGACCCGGTTTGACAGGTTTGGTCGTTCCCGGCGTCGAACTGGTCCTGTTTACCGGATTGGTCTTTACCTTCCAGGTCGGTGTCTTAAAAGGGTCAACCTGTGCATTGGTCTGCACCAGATGCCCGCTCACCAAAACAAATCCGGCGATGGCAAAGCTCAAACTCAGGAAACGTATCATTTTCGTTTTATTCAACATAGCTTTTCTCTCAAGAAATTTTTAAATTCTTATTAAATTATTTGGCAACAGGTGGTTGCGGTGCAGGCTGATTCGCTGCCGGCGGTTGCTGTCCGTTGGGCAAGGGTTGTCCGAGTTTATTAGGCTGTACCGCGGGTGTTAAATCTTCGGGCGAGGCATAATAAGCCGTCAGCAAAAATTGGGCGTGCAGCGTGCGGTTGTCGTTCTGATTATTAAGCGTCATGAGCTTAAAGTCGCTGATTGAAACAATCCGCTGAAGTTTCGCCATTTTTTCAAAAAATGCGCGTAAGTTGTTGAAATTACTATCAACTTCAATTTCAACCGGCTTTGCCATAATGACATCTTGCTGTGAATCTTCACGCGGCGTAAAACGCATTACGACCAGTTTGCTTTCACCTGCCGTGTCCTGCAAACCCTGCAAAACATTGGTGATTTCGCGTTGTTCCGGCAGCAAGACTTTCAGTTCGTCATATTCCTGCGATTTGCTGGCATAGAGCGAACGAAACTCGTTGATGCGCTGGGTGGCAATTCGCGCCGCTTCGTTTTGCGAGGTTTTCTGCGCGATTTGGTCTTCGAGCACTTGGATTTCGGCACGTGTTCCGCTGGTCACAAAATACCAGACCGACAGGTACATCAATCCTGCGATACCGACCAAAACTATTAATTGTATGTGCCAGGCTAGGGCTTTGAATTTTTCTAACATCTCGGTTTCCTTTTTCTTCTTGGTTGTTTAATTAACCGAACTAAGTTTTTTTAACTATTGCTGATTTTTTGCAACTTGTGTCTTAACGGCGCTGTCAATTTGCTGTTTCGGCTGTTGACTTACCACCGGTTGATTTTGCGATTGCGGCGAATTGGCGGCAACTGTCGAGGCATCCGGCTGACTCGCTTTTGAAGGCGTATAAGCACAGCGAATCGTAAAATTGAAGGTGACAAGTTTCGGTGCTTCCGCCGGATTTGGCAGAGTCGTCGTGGGGGCGGGCGTTGTCGTTTGGATAATATCTTCTTTTCTAGCGGTTTCAATGCTCAGATTTGAAAATAACCCGCCTGAAAACTCCAGACTTTTACCAAATTGCGTCGGCGCGGATTCTTCATTTGAAGTGCCTTTAATTTCCAATTGGTCGCCTTTTTGCTCAACGCTGTCGAGATAAATTCCCGGTGTCATCGTAATTCTTTCGCGTAAGGCTTCTAAAACCGCACTCGGACCGGCTTGCGAACCGCGAAGTTTTTTGATCGCTTCAATTCGTGTGTCAATTGACTGAATTTTCGCTTCCAATTCCTTCTGCTCTTTCATCACCGCTTCGAGTTCAGTGGCAATTCGTTTTTGCTCTTCGAGTCTCTGCTCGGCATCAACCTTCGCCATTTGCGTGCTGATCACGTCCCAGCCGATAAATGCTGCGAGTAGAAAACCGACTGCCAAACCCATCAAAAGCAGGCGTGATGCCGGACTTCCGACCTTGCGTTCGACCGAAGCAACGGCTCCGTTGTGTCTTTCCGTAACTGATTGTAAAAGATTTACTTTAATCATCTTGCTTCCACTCCCCTTACTGCCAAACCGACGGCGACCGCCATTTCGGGCATAATTTCACTTAAGTAATCAGGGTCAAATTTTTTCGTGTCCACTTTGATATTGCGAAATGGATCAAGCACTTCGACCGGCAATTCGAGTCGTTTTGAAAGTTCATCCGCCAGACCTTTAAGTTTTGAACCGCCGCCGGAAATTAAAATTTTCTGCACGACGACTT
>JBDTZT010000636.1:0-3128 GCA_040005005.1 Actinomycetota bacterium | reverse complement strand
CAAGCAAACTATACCGACCAAGCGCGGCGGGCAAAGGTCACCGGCAAAATCGTCATTGCCGTGCTTTTTGCCGCTAACGGAAAAGTTACCCAAACCATCATTATTAAACCGCTCGGTTACGGATTGGACGAAGAAGCCGTGAGAGCCGCTAAAGGAATTAAATTTGAGCCGCTTGTCAAAAACGGCAAACCCGTTTCGGTTGTAAAAATAGTCGAATATGGTTTTTCTATCGGTTAAAATTCTTTCAATTAATTTTTAGTTTACGGATCTCAACCTTGTCCTGAATTTCGGCGGGCAGCACGAGGCGCAGAGAATTTTCGCCGGCTTCATTACGCACGAGTTCGACTTTTAGATTATCCGAACGCAAATTTTCAAAAATCGAACGCACTCCGTAAAGAATGACGGTCGCGGTTTTGCTCACGTTTTCGGTTTTAACCGGGACGAGATAAATTTTTTCGATGCGTTTTTCGCCGATGCGGAAAAATATGTCAACGACTGCCGTATCAAGTGGTCTGACCTTCGGATTGATGACATTAAGCGAAACTTGCTGGGCCGTGAAATCTTCCTGCCGGCCTTCGATGTTGATTTTTTCGGTTGAAACGGAATCAAGCGGTCTGATCGAACTTTCGGGTCCGCGCACACGAACATTCGGCGGTACGCCGACCGCGCTGTAAATTTCAAAACCTTCCGCCGTGCTGCCTTCGGTTTCGGCTTTGACCGGAACTTCGCGCTCCATAACTTTTTCAAGTTTGACGGCGATTTTACTCGGCTGAATTTCTTCGAGTTTGACGCCGGTCGGCAATTCGACGCTGACATTTTCAGGCGTCAGCTGAACAATCCGCTCGCCGGGCTGGACTTCGGTTAAATCGAGCGAAACTATCAGATTCTCTTTGTTTATCTGCTTTATTTTGCTTTTGTCGCCGGTCACGACAATATCAACTTCGGTCACGGGCGAATTGGTGACGTCAACCTCATTGGAAAAACGCAAGGTTAAAGGAATGCCTTTATACGGCGTGGTAATCGGTTCACGAAGTCCCGACACGCCAAGCCACAACGCGAGCGTAATCACCAGCGCAATCAGTTTCATCAACCAATCATCGAGAAAAACTTTGCGCAGCAGCCGCGTCAAAAATGCCAGCCGCTGCTCTTTCTCGAAAAATTTTTCAGTCGGAAAAAGCATCTTTATTATTTGCGATTGGCGATTGAAAACCAATCCAAAATCCAAAATCAACCGACGGTTATCTCCGTTTCCGATTCCTTCATCGTTTTTGTTTGTTCACGTTTGCGTTCGATAACGGGAATGTCCATCGCGTTCAAAAGCAAACTGCGAAGTTGATTCGTATCGAGATGGCGTTTCATCGCGCCGTTTTCGACATACGTGATCAAACCTGTTTCTTCCGACACGACGACGGAAATCGCGTCCGAACCTTCCGTGACGCCGATTGCCGCCCGGTGCCGCGTGCCAAGTTCACGCGAAATGCTCGGATTTTTTGTCAAAGGTAAAAACACCGAAGCCGCCGCGATGCGCGTCCGTTGAATAATCACCGCGCCGTCGTGAAGCGGCGTTGACGGATTAAAAATCGTGACGAGCAAATCGTAGCTCAGTTTTGAATCCAGCTGAACGCCGGCGTCAATAAAATTCCGCAGCCCGACATCGCGTTCGATCACGATCAACGCACCGATTTTTTCCGAAGCGAGCGTCGTGACCGCCAAAACAACTTCATCATAAATCGTTTCGCCGAGTTGGCCGCGCGAGCGGCGCAGAATCGGAAATCTGAGACGATTGCCGAAATAAATCAAGGCCTGGCGAATTTCCGATTGAAAAAGAACGATGATGGCAAAACCGATATAAAAAACCGCCGAACGTAAAACAAACTCAAGCGTGACGAGTTCCTGGGCGACCGCCAGCCAATATAATAAAGCTAAAATAACCATTCCAACGACCGTCGGCACGGCACGAGTGCCGCGCAAAAGTTTCAGCACGACATACACAATGATAAAAACCAGCGTGATGTCCAGGACGTTTCGCAAGGTGTTTATGGTTGGAATGTAATCAGTTATCTGCATTTGCCGAATCAACCAAATATCATATCAATTTTTGGTTCGGTTTGTTTAATTTTTCTTCGCTTTGTCAATTGTTCGAATAATCCGAAAGTTCGTAGAATTATCTGTTCAACTGACGTGAGAGTTCATCAAAATTTGCTTCACCGGAGAGAGGTTTGATAAACAATCTTCTTTACGATGCGAATTAAGTGTGATTTGGATTGCTTACTGAATAAAAGTTTTACTTTTTACCTGCTAACTCCTTTTCCGCAGTCGGCCGCGCTGGAGATAACCGACCAATTCGCCTTTGCCGTTAATGACGCCGAGCGAACCGATGCCGTTTTCGCGCATCAAAAGTTTTGCTTCGCTCAAAGTTGCGTTCGTTTCAACAAAATATTCGGGCGTGACGGGGCGCATTACTTGGCGGATTTTTGTTTTCTGCCAATCTTCACGCGGCAGTTTTTTTAAATCTTCAAGCATCAAAACGCCGTAAAATTGTTTATTTTCCGCCACCAGAAAAACCGTCCGCCGGTGAATCGGCAAAACGCAATCAACAAATTTCAGAATATCCGATTCAGGTAAAATTGTGACGGGCAGCTGCATCGCTTCTTCGACGCTCAGATTTTCAAACTCACTGACCTGTTTGATAATTCCCTGCGCCGCATCATATAAAAAAATCCCGACCAAAATCGTCCAAAAGCCGGTAAAGAAACCGCCTTCCGTAAATAATAAAATCAAAACTCCGAAAACGATCAGCGCGAGGGCGATAATTTTCCCGAACTTTCCCGTCAAAATCGTCGCTTCATTCAAATCCGTTCCGCGCCGCCAGAGATATGCCCGCAAAACCCGGCCGCCATCGAGAGGATAACCCGGAAACATATTGAAAACCGCAAGAAGAAAATTCCAAAGCGCGAGAAAAAACGCCAGAGTCACGAGAATTTTAAGTTCGAGCGAATTGGCAATCGCCATCAAAACAACAAAAAACAGCGCAATCAAAAAACTCGCCGCCGGTCCGGCAATCGCAATCCGAAATTCGGCGCGTGGCGTATCGGGTTCGCGCCGAAACCTGGCCAGACCGCCAAACG
>JBDTZT010000635.1:0-3135 GCA_040005005.1 Actinomycetota bacterium | reverse complement strand
CTCGGTAAGGTGATCGGCGATTTCGGAGCATCTTTAAGTTCCGTGCTGACATACATCGGAATGAAACTCGGGCTTTATAATGCTTTAGCCGAAAACGGCGCGTCAACGCCCGCCGAACTGGCCGCCAAAACAAAGACCACCGAGCGTTATGTCCGCGAATGGCTTTTAAATCAGGCGGCGAGCGGTTATGTCGAATACGACGCGGCGAGCGGAAAATATTCGCTCTCGCCCGAACAACAAGTCGCCCTGACCGATGAAACGAGTCCATTCTATGTCGGCGGCGGTTTTTATGTCCTCAAAGCAATGTCGCGGGCCGAACCGCGCATCACTGAAGCCTTTCAAAACGGCGGCGGAATGCTCTGGGGCGAACACGATTCGGACTTGTTTATCGGTACCGAGAGATTTTTCCGTCCGGGTTATCAAATGCACCTCGTCGGCGAATGGATTCCGGCTTTAACGGGCATCGAAGAGAAATTAAAAACCGGCGGAAAAATTGCCGATGTCGGCTGCGGACACGGTGCTTCTTCGATAATTCTGGCTGAGGCTTATCCGAATTCTTTCGTTTACGGCTTTGACAATCACGAGCCTTCCGTCAAACACGCGCAGGCTGCCGCCGAAAAAGCGGGC
Organism: Actinomycetota bacterium; assembly: GCA_040005005.1. Classification (GTDB taxonomy): domain Bacteria; phylum Acidobacteriota; class Blastocatellia; order Pyrinomonadales; family Pyrinomonadaceae; genus JAFDVJ01. Next base: position 2,508 of record JBDTZT010000635.1, on the reverse strand, counting down.
CTTGCAAATCGGGTCAAATTTGAAGTCGCTTCGGCCAGTGATTTTCCGGATGAACAATATGATTTGATCGCGTTTTTCGATTGCCTGCACGATATGGGCGACCCTGTGGGCGCGACAAAACGGGCATTTCAAACCTTGAAAACGGATGGAAGTGTTTTGCTCGTCGAACCGATGGCGGGCAATTCGGTTGAGGAAAATCTTAATCCGATCGGACGTATATTTTCAGCCGCCTCGACGCTCTGCTGCACGGCAAATTCGCTTGCCCAAGGCGGAATCGGGCTCGGTGCCGTAGCAACGGAAGAGGTCTTGAAAGAAACGGTTTTAGCGGGCGGTTTTAGCGAGTTTCGCCGCGCGACGGAAACGCCGTTTAATCGAATTTTTGAAGCCCGACGCTAATCAATTAATATCGTTGGGCGACATATTTTTTAAGGCAAGCCGCTCAACGATATTTCCTTTTTCGAGATGTTCTTTAATGATTTCAGAAACATCTTCGGCGCGAACCTGGGCATACCAAACGCCTTCGGGATAAACTAAAACCGCCGCGCCGATCGAACAAAACCCGATTGAGCTGCAATCGGTTAAAAGAATTTCGCCGCGCGGATTTCGGCCTTTCGATGCTTTGCCGTAACGCAGATTTTTTTCCTCCAATTGCTGTTCAAAAGCGGCTTTGACTTCCGCGCTGCCGACTGCCGAACACGATTTTCCGTTGCAGACAAAAACGTGCCGCCTGATCGGCGCGGTCGCCACCGGCGCGAGTTTTTCAAGTTTGTCGCGGTCTTCAATTAATTTTCTTTCGCTCATATTTTTATGCTATCCAAATTTTGCGGATAAAAGAAATTTGAAATCATTTTTTGAATCCGGATATTCTTTTAAAACGTGCTTTTTAAATAACGTTTGTGCTACCATTTCGCCTATCGAATAATGTATATTGATAAGTTGGTTTTTTAGTAAAGAATGGCAGCAAGCATTATCATTCACATCTCAGTCGGCACGGAAAAGCGCACGGAATTTTTTTCCGATGAACGAATTAGTGTTGGTACGGATGAGCAAAACGATATACAGATTCACTCCGGCGCGGTCGAAACTCGCGAAACATGGTTTGAACTCGAACTCAGCGAAGGCGATTATCGAATCGTGACGCTCAATAAATCGTTAAAATTAACCTACAACGACGGTCAACCGGTGCGCCGCTATATTGCCATCAAAGACGGCGATAAAATTTCTGTTGACTCGACCGATATTGTTTTTTCGTTCTTTTCGCTCGCCTCGAAATCTTCGCTGATTACGACTAACCGCGAAACACACGTCGCACAATTTATCGAAGCGGCCGCACTCGAATCGGCGATTTCGCCGAAACGCGACGATGCCAAGGCTTTTTTGCGTGAATTTGTCCGCGAACTTTCCAGCGAAATCAGTTGGGCGACGAAAATGATTGTCCTGGTCCTGGCAATCGGCTTTATCAGCGGAATTTTGTATCTCGGTTTTGCCTACAACCGCGAACTGAAACAGACGCGCCAGCAAACCGAACAGCAAAACGAAGTCGTCCGCAAACTTGAAGAAAAACTCAACCAAACCAACGTCGAAATCGGGAAAATTGATGAAAGCAATAAAACCGTTATTGATATTTTCTCGCTCGCGCCGCGCCTTCGTTCCGATTACGGCAACGGTATTTGTCTGATCGTCGGCGTATACGATTTGGTCAGCAAGACGAACGGCAAAACTCTGCGTTATCCTGATCCGCAAACGGTTCAGCCCGACCCGTATGAACCGATGCCGCCGGAAGACCAAGTTCCGCAAGTTCCGCAGCAGCTCGGTTTGACGACCGAAGGCAACGGAACGCCGATCGAGTATGATTTTATCGGCACCGGTTTTCACGTCGGCGGCGGCTACATTATTACTAACCGCCACGTTCTGCAACCGTGGGGCGAGGACGATCTGGTCAAACAAATGATGCGCGATTCAAATGGACGGGCGCGCGTCAAACGACTGGTCATTTATTTTCCGAATTTTCCGCAGCCGTTTCCGCTGAAAGTCAAACAACTCGGTTCGGGCGTGGATTTAGCCGTCGGCACGATTGACGCGGATTCGGTTTCGCCGGATATTCCGCTACTGCCGCTCGAAGTCAATTCCGATGCGGCTTCTATCGGAAAAACGGTCGTGACGATGGGTTTCCCGAACGGACCCGACCGACTGCTGGCGATGGTTGACGACGACGAAGCGAAATCAATCAACGCGCGTTTCGGCGGCTCGCGCCAATCGCTGATTAATTTTCTGGCTCAGTCGCACAAAATCGTGCCGCTGACGACGACCGGCGCGATTACCGATTTGATTTCCAAACGCATCGTTCACGACGCGAAAACTGCCGAAGGCGGTTCGGGCGCGCCGCTGTTCGGGCAATCGGGAAAAGTGATCGGCGTCAATTTCGGCGTATTCACCGAAAGCAACGCGGCAAATATGGCGATCCCGATTCGTTTCGCCGTTGACTTGCTGCACAAAGCCGGTTGGAAA
>JBDTZT010000061.1:0-10561 GCA_040005005.1 Actinomycetota bacterium | reverse complement strand
GCGCCGAACCGCACGTATTTTTATTTGTCCAGTATTATTCTGGAATTGCTGCTAACATTCGCGTGTATTGTAATATGAGCAAACCAGCTAAAATAGCTCTCTATATCGAACCGTCATCACATCACTTTTTCAACGACAAATTATTTATTGTCGAAGACGGACGGCTCAACGGCGACCGCATCAATGCCCCTTTTGCACATCTGCGGGATTCTTTGTCGGCGCAGGGAATTACGGTTCATACGGCTGATTTTCTGCCTGAAAAAGCGAACGGCGTAAAAAATATTTATGTATCAATGGGAATGCTCCATCGGTATCAAGAATTAGCCCAACGAAACGATGTTGTTTTGAGCGCCTATTTTGCGATGGAATGCCCGATTGTTGACCCGGCATTATTCCGCGCCTTACCGGAAGCCGGACAATATTTCAAAAGGTTGATGACCTGGAGCGACGGTGAATCGCTCGCGCCGTTTGTCGGCTCGGTTTTGCCTTTCCACTCATTTCGCTGGGCGCAATCCTTTGACCGCGTTCACGAAAACGCCTGGAATCGAACCGACCGCAAATTTATGGTGATGATAAATGCCAATAAGCTTCCGGCTCTTTACCGGAATGAACTTTACACGGAACGCTTGCGGGCCGTGGAATTTTTCAGCCGGACGAATGAAATTGATCTTTACGGAATCGGGTGGAACGAGCCTTCGCACCATCTCGGGAAAAGTTTTTTGCCATACACCGTGCGGCGGATGCAAAAATATATGGTCAAGCAATGGCAGAAAATCCGCCCCGATCCACGGTTGACGGCAGCCCGAAAAGTTTATCTCGGCACCGCGCAATCAAAGGCTGAAACGCTCAGCCAATATACCTTTGCGCTTTGTTTCGAGAATATGATTTTGAAGGGCTGGATCACCGAAAAAATATTTGACTGTTTTTTTGCCGGAACGATTCCGATCTATTGGGGCGCACCGGAAATAACCGACTATGTGCCGGAGAATTGTTTTATTGATAAACGTAAATTCCAAACTTACGAAGAACTACGATCATTCTTAAAATCATTGAGCGAAAAGGAAATCACGGCCTACCGGGAGAATGCGCGTGATTTTATCGCCTCAAAAAAATTCGCGCCCTTTAGTAAACAAGCATTTACCGATTTGTTCAAAAAAATCGTGGCGGAAGACGGCGAAATTAACCTTTAAAGTTCACTAAAAGAACGACAAAGGTAAACAATACTTATTTAATGTTTAGAATAATTCTTACCATCGGGGCAATTCAGATTTTGGCAATTGCCATCAACTTTGTCAGAACAAAGCTGGTTGCAGTTCTCGTCGGGCCGGAGGGCGTCGGCATTATCAGCACGATTGACCAGGTCGTGCAGACTGCTTCGTATTTCAGCGCATTAAGTTTGCCCTTCGTTTCGGTAAAGTATCTTTCCAAAGCTCACAGTGAAGGCAGTGAGTCATTCAAAAAAACATACGCAAATTTTCTCAAAGTTCTGTTAATTCTCTCTTCGGTCGGTGCAATTATCGCTTCGGGCGTGGTTATCTTTCGTCCGCAATTGTTTGGTCAGGAAGTAATGAAATATCGAATGCTTCTCGGCCTCGCTTTGCTTGGAGTTCCGACGATGGTTTTAGGCGGATTTTTTATGCAGACGCTTGCCGCCGCGCAAAAACCCAAACATTCTTCAATTTTGACTGTGTTGGGAGGGGCAACCCTAACTATTGCCACTGTTGTCGGAGTCATCGTCGGAGGGGTTTTCGGGTTTTATATCGCGACTGTTATTGTCGGCTTTTTAATAACCGCCGCGACCTTGATTTATCTGCGAAAAGTTTTCGACTTGCCGTTCTATGACCGGGCGGCAAGTTTTTTAGGTGAATTAAAGACCAATCCCGATATCATCCCGTTCGCCCTGATGCTCTATTTCGCAACGCTGACTTATTCGCTGTCGTTTCTGGTGGTCAGATACACCGTCCTCAAAAACTATGGCGAAGCCAGTGCCGGATTTTTGCATGCGGCAATTGCGCTTTCGCTCGCTATCGGAATGGCTCTCAATCCCGCCAACGGATTATATTTGACACCGATAATGAATCGCAAAATTGAAAAGAAAGAAAAAATCAAAGCCGCCTTCGAGTTTGAGAAAAAATTTGCCATCATTCTGAGTTTGGTTTCAATGCCCGTGGTGCTGTTCCCGAATTTGATGTTGGCTGTTTTATTCTCAACAGAATTTATGGTCGTCAGTCAATTTGTATTTCTCTTTGTCGCCGCCCAGGTCATTTCGCAGTTAGCAGGTATTCATCAGGCTTTATTGATCGGCTTTGATGATTTGAAAGCTTATTCGCTGATGACTTGCATCGGTCATATTTCGCTCGGTTTACTTTCCTGGTTTTTAATTCCGTATTTTGGTATTTACGGAGCCGCAATCGGTTTCATTACTGCTTATTCGATTATCTTCATTTCGACTCTTTTACGTTTGAGAATAAAACACGGCTTCGTGATGCCCGGACAATTAAAAATCTTGTTACTTTACATTCTTACCGTAATACTGCTGGCCGGAGCAGTTTCGACACAATACGAGGCGTGGAGCGTGATTATAATTGCTGCGAAAATCGGTGTTTGCTTGCTGTTTATGCTTAGTCTTCTGTTTTATTTGAGCAAGGAAGAGCGTGGCTTTCTTTACAGTTATCTGGATAAAATCAGATTCAAAAAAACTTTGAATGCCTGAGTAAAAATCTATGTGCGGAATTGTCGGGGCGATTTCTAACGCTCCTATCAAACAAAAATTAATTGAAGAGATGCGCGACCGTCTCGAACATCGCGGGCCCGATCACGCCGGAATTTGGTTAGCGCCTGATGCGCGGGTGTGTTTCGGTCATCGCCGTCTTTCGATTATTGACCTTTCGCCGGAAGCGAATCAGCCTTTTATCTCACACGACGGGCGTTATGTCATTACCTTCAACGGCGAAATCTATAATTTCAAAGCCTTGCGCGAAGACCTCGAAGCGCACGGAATTAAGTTTTATACCGATTCCGACACGGAAGTCTTGATCGAATCATATCGTCAATGGGGCGCGCGTTGTTTGGAACGCCTTTCGGGAATGTTTGCTTTCGCGATCTGGGATAAGGCTGAAAAACACTTGTTTTGTGCGCGCGACCGGGCGGGCGAAAAGCCTTTTTATTATACAATGCTCGGCGATAGTTTTGTATTTGCGTCGGAAGTAAAAGCCTTGCTGCCGTATCCCGGTTTTCGCCGCAATATAGATTACACGGCGCTGATTGATTTTCTCACCTTCGGTTTTGTCGCCGAACCGAAAAGTATTTGGAAGGATTGTTATAAACTTCCGCCGGGCAATTCGATGTCCGTCTGGATAAAGCCTGATGGTTCGCTGAAAATGAGTGCGCCGACGCCGTATTGGGATTGGGAATTTAATCCCGATTACGCGGTTTCCGATTGGAGTCCGCAAATATTGGAAGCCCTCCAAACCGCGAGCAAAGAGATGTCTTTTGCCGATGTTCCGGTCGGGACTTTCCTGAGCGGCGGAGTTGATTCTTCGTCGGTTACCGCCGCCCTCAGCAAAGCGGGTTGCGCGGTTCAAACATTTACCATCGGTTTTGATGAACAAGGTTATGACGAAAGACCCTGGGCGCGGCAGGTTGCCGAACTTTACGGCACCGTTCACACGGAAAAAACGGTGCGGGCAGACGATATAACGGCTGATTTTCAAAAACTGCTGTGGCATTACGACGAGCCTTTTAACGATTATTCCTATCTGCCGACGTATCACGTTTGCCGTGAGGCCCGCAAATCAATCACGGTCGCTCTTTCGGGTGACGGCGGCGATGAAATGTTTGGAGGCTATCGTAAATATCAGCGTTTGGGAATGCGGCAAAACATTCAGCGGTTTATGCCTGCGCCTTTGAATTCCGTTACAGCATTCGGCGCAAATTTGCTTTTTCCCGAAACCAGCCGATTCCGCCGCACGGTGTTGCAACACACTTTGGACGTGCCCACGATGATGTTTGATGCTTTTAATTTAGGATTTGCTCCATCGGTATTGCGCCCGGCGGCGCGCGGAGCTTTAGCCGAAACTCTGCAAAATTATTCCCCAAGGGATGTAGTTTCCGAACTATTGAAAAAGGCTCCGCCCGATGAAGTCGGACTGATCAACTCGATGCGTTATCTGGACCTTAAACTGACTTTAGCCGGAGATATTCTGGTTAAAGTTGACCGGGCAAGTATGGCTGTTTCACTCGAGGTTCGTCCGGTTTATCTGCATCGGGAAATTCTTGAACTGGCCGAGAAAATTCCGCCGCATCTGTTAGCGGACAGACGACACGCAAAAGAAGTACTCAAACGCGCTCTCAAGCCCTGGCTGCCTGATTCAGTTTTGTATCGGCGCAAGCAAGGCTTTGCGATGCCGTTGAAAAATTGGATTGGCGAGAGCCTTCAACAGTTATTTACGCAAACCGATACCGAAAATCCGCTTGATGAATTGCTTGACCCGAAACTTTTGCAGACGATGGCGGATAAACATATTTCTCAAGGGATTGACCTGACGGCTAATATTCACAGTCTATTCTTTCTTCAACACTGGATTACAAAATGGACTTGAAATTTCATGAAAAACACCCGTCCAATGATGAGTTGTTGACTCGAATTTGTCAGAAGGATGAAACCAAAGCCGTTCCTGAAACTTATTCAGCGAAATCGAACGGCGCCAGCGAAATTGTTGCGCCGTTAAATTCAGCCACGCGCATCCCTGAGCTTGATGGACTGCGGGGCATTGCAATTTTGATGGTGCTGTTTCTGCATTACGCAATGCCGCTGGTTGAATCGCCGGATTACGAATGGTTGTTTTCCTCTTTCCCCGGCAGTCTGCTCAATTTCGGCAGATTAGGCTGGAGCGGAGTTGATCTGTTTTTTGTTTTGTCCGGCTTTTTAATCGGCGGAATTTTGCTGGACGCGAAAGCCGCACCGAATTATTTCAAAACTTTTTACATCCGCCGCGCTTACCGTATTTTGCCGATTTACTGGGTGCTTTTAGGTTTGTTTGCCGTCGGAGCGTATTTAACGACTTTTAATAATTTTTCCGCTTTGCATTGGCTGTTTGCCGGTTCGATTCCGTGGTTTGCATATGCGACCTTTACGCAGAATTTTTGGATGGCGGCGACGGGAACGTGGGGAACTGTTTTTTTAGGCGTTTCGTGGTCTCTGGCAATCGAAGAACAATTTTATTTGACGTTGCCTTTGGCAATTCGCTTTCTCGATAAAAAGCGGCTTGTGTGTTTGCTGGTCGGAGCCGTTTGCGCCGCGCCCGTTTTGCGTGTTTTATTGCTTTTTGGCGGTTCACCGCGCAAACTTGCTCCATATGTATTGATGCCGTGTCGCGCCGACGCGCTAGTATTAGGCGTGCTGGCAGCGATATTGCTGCGTGAGAAATTTGTCTGGGATTTCCTTGCTAAACACCGCCGCGTCTTAACGATGACGACATTTTTCTTTGCGTTCGGTATCGTCTATTTTGTGTCAAAGGGATGGTATCGCTTTACGTCTCCGTATATGTTTGCGTTTGGCTATACGTGGATCGCCATATTTTATACTTGCTGTCTGGTAATCGCCGTCACGCTTAAAGAAAATTGGTTCAGCCGGTTCTTGAGACTAAACCCGCTGATGAAAATTGGACAAATCGCCTACGGGCTTTACCTGATACACGAATCAGTTCTTTTTCTTTGTTATTATTTCATCGCCGGAACTGAAAACCGCTCAGTCACGGGAAACTCGCCGTTTGAAGTTTTGCAAATCAAGTTTGCGATTACGCTCGTCGCCCTCGGTTTAACATTTATTATCGCTCAACTTTCTTGGAATTATTTCGAGAAGGCTTTCGTCCGCCGCGGACATTACCATCAATACGATGCTTAACCCGAAAGCATTTTAACAGTTAGCTAATAGGAGGTTGCCATTATGGAACAAAAACGATTTAAAATTATTTATCTTGAAATTACCAATGCCTGTAATTTCACTTGCGATTATTGCCCGATTGATAAACAGACGCGCAAAAAAATAGTAATGCCGTCAGATTTTGCGCGGAGCGTCATTGACCAGATTGCCGAAAACAATCTGACCACTTTTCTGACGTTTCATCTGATGGGCGAACCGTTCCTGCATAAAGACCTCTGTTCGCTGACCGGTTACGCCGAAGAACGCGGTCTTAAAGTTCGGCTGTTGACAAACGGCAGTCTGCTTGAGAAGAAGCGCAACGAAGGTCTCTTTGAAAATAATTTATCACGCCTTGAGATCGGCTTTCGGACACCGAATGACACTTCATTTTCGCTGCGGCTGCGCGGTGGTCAGCTGACACTGGAAGATTATATCCAGCGCGTCAAGGATGTCATCGAAGATAAATTTCGGATCGGAGCAAAAACGGAACTGTGCCTCAAATTCTTCGTTCGTTCGCATCTCGCGGTGATTAAAATGGGAGACGAATATGAACACCTGACGAGCGAGGAAGACAATTTGAAGATGGGCAAGATTTTTCAGGAGTTCACGCTTGAAACGGCGCGGAAATATAATCTTCCGACTGAGGAATGGGAAAAGGTTGAGGTCAAGGTGATTGACGGCGAGTATTTTATCTATCCGGGCATCTGCATCGGTTTTTCACGGATTCAGGATTTTTGGGTGCGGGAACAGCAAAGCGACGGACAAGAAAAAAAATACAAAGGTTTCATCGGCGGCTGCTCGGCAGGTTTCCGCGACGATTTCGGGATTCTTGCCAATGGCGAAGTAACCACCTGTTGTGTGGATTACGATGGAAAGAACGTAATCGGAGATTTACATCAACAGTCGCTAATGGAAATTCTGGAATCGGCGGAAGCAAAACGCATTCTCAAGTCTTTCAAATGGTTTATTCCACCGACGCCTTTCTGCCGGGAATGTCGCGGCGGACCAACACTGATTACTTCGATAGCAAAACAATTAAGCACCGTCGCGATTGATGTTAAAGAACGGATTGCGCCACGCAAGCAATACAAGAAATTGCGTAAGCGGCTGAATATTGAACAATAAATTTACGGAAAACCTTCACTTGATTACGGAGTAATGAATGATTCTTGGAGTTAACGGCATTCGGCTGATAGCTAAACGCTCCGGTGTGGCGCGATATATCGAAGCATTACTTCGCTGTCTCGGCGAACTTGAACACCCGTTTAACGAAATTCGGGTTTATACGCCGCAACCGCTCGGGGATGATATTTATCTGCCGCCGAATGCTCTAAACATAGTCCTGCCATCGTTGTTGTCAAATGCCGGCTGGGAGCAGGTTACAATGCTCAAAGCACACGGCAGTAAAAATCTGCTGCTCTGTCCGAGCTATATTTCACCGCTCGCGGCACGCTGCCCGACGTTTTTGATTCATCACGGTTCTTACGAAGGCTATCCGCAAGCATTCGGCTGGTGGGCTTTGAACAAGGCGCGGCTGATTTATAGTTTGAGCGCGAAACGGGCAACCGCGCTTTCGACCGTCAGCGAATACAGCAAGCGCGATATAGTCAAGTTTTACGGTATCAACCCGGACAAAATCAATGTTGTTCCATGCGGTGTTGACACAAAGGTTTTTCGTCCGGTTCAGGATGCCGAAACACTTTCCGAATGGCGCAAAAAAGTTTTTGGCGCGGATCATCCTTTTATTGTCTATGTCGGAAAACCGACCGAACGGCGCAATCTTTCGGCTTTGATCAGAGCCTTTGCCGAGCTGAAAAAAGACGGATTTCCGCAAAAACTTCTGATCGTCGGGGCTTCGCTGCCCGGAACTTCGCCGTTTCGCAAAGTAATTGACGAACTGAAAATTCAGGATGAAGTTTTCGTTCTCGATTACGTTACGCACGAAGAAATGTTTTTGGTTTATAACGCCGCGAATCTGTTTATTTATCCATCGTCTTACGAAGGTTTCGGAATGCCCGTGCTCGAAGCGATGGCGTGCGGAACGCCGGTGATTGCGCTTGACAATACAGCTTTTCCCGAATTTGCGGGCGGCATCGCGCATCTCTTAAAAGACGCGGAAGTTTCGACCTTAAAAGAAGGAATGGCGGCGGTGCTGGGCGATGAAGCGTGGCAAAAACAAATGAAGGAAGACGGTCCGAAACGCGCCGCCGACTACGATTGGCATATTTTGACGCAGAAATATTTAGATTTGATGATTCCTTTGGCAAATTAGAAAACAATGAAACCACTCAATTCACAAGAATTCAAAACGCGCGATGCGACGAGCTACGACGCGGTGACGGAACAATTCGATTATTTCACCGAGCAGCTTTCAAGTCCGCTCGCGGTGCGAATGGTTTCGCTGGCGGAAATTAAGCCGATGGATTCCGTTCTCGACATCGGTACGGGAACGGGCGTGGTCGCTTTGCAGGCAGCCAAAAAAATCGGCGCAGGTGGAAAAGTTGAAGGCATTGACCTTTCCGAAGGAATGTTGGCGACGGCAACCGCCAAAGCCGGACAAACCGGACTCGCGGAAAAAGTCGAATTCCGCCAAATGGATGCTGAAAAGCTGGAGTTTGCCGATGAAAGTTTTGATAAGGTCGTTTCGCTGTTTGCCTTGCTTCATTTTCCCGATCCGCTGACGGCACTCAAAGAAATTTACCGCGTGATGAAGCCGGGCGGAAGATTGGTCGTCGCCGTCGGGAGCAGTCCGCCGTTGTTCTCCGCGGCCGGTTTGACGCACCGGCTGAAAGTTCTGCCCGATCTTGTGCGCCGCCAACAAGGCAAACAGCTTGTCGCGCCGGGATTTCTCGATTCGCTGGTCGAACAACACTTGCCCGTCTCGAACGGCACGGAAGAATCGCATCTGGCGAGTCATTCGCACAACCGCACGGGCGGCGTTTCCGAACTTGTCCAGGCTGCCGGATTCAAAGTCCTGCAAACCGATTGGCAAGGACATCAGGCGCAACTTGAAACGCCGGAAGAATTCTGGGAAATTCAGCGCACGTTTTCGAGCATCGCCCGCAAGCGTCTGTCCGATGCCGCGCCGGAAAAAGTCGAATCTTTGCAACAGGAATTTTTCGCGCAATGCCGCCAAGTTCAGTCCCGCGGCGGAAATCTGGTTTATCCGTTCGCCGCTTTTTACGTCGTCGCACAAAAACACGAATAATCAAAAAAGCGATTTTCAAAAAAGTTAATGACAAATAACAAAAAGCTGCGCGTCGCCATTGTCGGTTTGGGACAGGTCACGCGAAATATTCATTTTCCCGCCTACAAAAATTTGGCGGAAAAAATAGAGATCGTCGCCGGCTGCGATGTTGACGCCGCCGCCCGCCAAACCGCCAAAGAAAAACTCGGTTTGCCCGAGATTTTCGACGACCCGCAAAAAATGATTGCGGCGACCGCGCCTGACATCGTATCGATCTGCACGCCGCCCGCGTTTCACATCGAACAAAGTCTGATGGCACTTGAAAGCGGTTGCCACGTTTTTTGCGAAAAACCGCTCGCGGAAAGTTTGGCGGAAGTTGACCAATTGATTCTTGCCGCCCGGAAAGCGAATCGCCAGGTTGTCGTCAACAATCAATTCCCTTTTATGAACATTCATCGGGCGGCGAAAGCGGCAATCGGCACACCCGAATTCGGACGGCTGCTTTTTCTGCAGGCGTGGCAGATTTTTCACCCGGACGAAATGACCGAAGCCGATTGGCGCGGACGCTTGAAAAGGCGTTTGTGTTTCGAATTCGGCATTCACGTTTTTTCGCTCGTCAGATATTTTTTCGACGATGAACCGACGGCGATTTCAGCGCAAATGCCGAATCCTTTAACAAAATTTCATTCTGACGCGCTCAATCTGATTACACTCGAATTCGCCGACGGACGCGCCGCTTCGATTATTCTGAACCGTTTGAGCAGCGCGCCCGAACGGTATCTCGATATGCGGCTCGACGGCGAAAACGCTTCCGTGCATACTTCAATCGGCGGCGAAGTGCGGTTGGAAGCCGGAATCCACACGCGGCAAAAACTGCCGTTTCTCGGCTTCAATTTCGTCAAAGGCGGAAAGGCGGTTCTGCAAAACGGAACAAAATCAAAAATCATCGCCAAAGACGGCATCAACCCGTTTGCTTCTTCGACGCAGTATCATTTTAATAATTTTGTTGATGCATTAAAAAACGGGACTGAACCGCCGGGAACGGCGGCCGACAACCGGAAAACACTCGCCCTTGTGTTCGCCGCTTACGATGCGGCGGAGGCGCGGAAAACAATTGATCTCAAAGATTATTTGAATGGCAATTAGTTTAATACTTTGTTTTTTCAATTTTTTATAGTCTCTTCTTTGCGACTTTGCGGCTTTGCGGGAAACGTTTCTTATTTGCCCCGGCGAATTCAAAAACTCTCCCGCAAAGTCGCAAAGTCGCAAAGAAATCAAAGTATTTAAGGACTTAAAAAACACCGTATTTAATGTGGCGATGACAACCGACCGGATAACAATGACCGCAAATCCTGGCAAAAAAATTGAGATGACGGCGGTGCGCGCTCAAACCGCCGTCAAACCGAAAATCCGCGCCGGAATTGCCGGCGCCGGTTTGATGGGACTCTGGC
>JBDTZT010000634.1:0-3151 GCA_040005005.1 Actinomycetota bacterium | reverse complement strand
GGATTTGACGGCGCGAATGGTGCGCCCGACGTGGAAAGGCGCGACGTATTTTAACAGTATTTCGCTGGTTGCCACGCCAAACGCCGGCGCGACCGGCGCACTAGATTCGATTATTAACGGATTTTCGCTTTTCGGGAGCGGTAAACTCAATCTGCCGTTCGTCCAAAATCTGAGCCGCGCCGATCTTTTTACGATTCCGTCTATTTACCAGCTGTTGCCGCACACCGGAACGGCGCGGGTTTTTGACGAAAACTTAAAGCCGTTGAAAATTGACCTTTACAATCCGGCGACGTGGGAAAAATACGGTTGGGCAGAATATTTGGACGCTGATTTTGCGAAAAAATTCGACGTCCGCGAACAGGCGACCGCCAAAGCCTATTTTCGCGCTGTGTTGCTTCGCGCCAAACAGTTTCAAGCCGCGCTTGATGCTGCGTCAACCGTGAAAAATCCGATTGCGATTTACTATCTCGGCGCGGAATGCCGACAGACGATTGACGGAATGATTATCCGCCGCGACTCGAAAAAAGACGTTTGGAAAACCGATTTCGGGTCTGCTTCCTACACAAAAAGCGATGGCACAAAGGTATCTAAAGAAGAAGCCGATAAGGTTTTGCTCTCGCCCGGCGACGGCGTGGTGCCGAAACGCTCGCTGCTTGCCTCATTTTTAAAACTCGGAATCCTGCAGAATGTAGATTCGAGTGTCATTCTGAGCAGCACGCTTGATTCCTGTTCTGAACACAACCGTCTGACCGGCAACGAAACGGTGACAAAAAATCTGCTAAGCGTTCTTAACGGTAAAGGAATACAGGTAGCGGCAGCGGCGCAGGTTACCAAATAAATTCAAAAATTACCAATAAATGCGGGCGGACATCAGCAAAAAATGTCCGCCCGTTTTGTTATTGTCAAATTTAGCTTAAAATAATTGGCAGTTGCAACAATCGTGTGAAAGTGAACGCAGGAGAAATAAATAATGATAAAAAATTTGCTCAATGCAGACGAAGACCCGCCGCCGGGAACAAAAGTAATTATTGAAGAAACTGTCATCAATCCACCGATCGAAGGGCTAAGTAACGAAACATCTTTGAGCAACGAAGCGACCGAAAATTTTGAAACACGACCGGTTTTTGAAATTCCCGAAAGCGCGAAATTTTTTACGAAAGCGACGGAAAACGCCGTTGAAGAATCGCCGGTTGACGAAGTTTCGGAACCAAATATCGAACCGATTATTGAATCGGCAAAAGACGAATCCGGAAACTTGGAAACGCCTCAAGTTGAAGTCGTTGATTCGTCAAACACTGCACAAATCAATGGCGAAAAAACAAAAAACGATTCAGCCCCAACGATATTTCAGAGCGAATATAAACCCGAAACGGCCGGCGAAACAATCCGGCAAAGCGGTTTGGCCTATTCGGCGGCGATTGTTTTATTCGCATCAATCGTTTTTATGCTCGTTCTGGGTTGGTTTGCCGATTTACTTTTGGGAAGTTCGCCGTGGGGCATTGTCGGCGGAATAATCTTAGGCGCGATTATCGGTTTTGTGCAGTTATTTCGGATTACTTCGCAAATCTTTAAAAAATAATGAGCGATTTGAGAAATAATGCACAAAACCGGCTTGCGGCTTTGAAATTTAGCCGTTTCCTTTGTAAAATCATTGTTTCGTAATGAGCGAAGATTCCGAACCGATTATCGAAGAACGAAATGTTCAATCGCTTTCGCACAAACGAATTGTAATTCTGATGGCGGCTTCAAGCGTTTTGGGCGCTGGTTTGGGTTTTGTTTTTATCTCGGCAAATTACGGTTGCGGAGTTTTGATCGGCGGAGCATTATCGTTAATCAATTTTTACTGGCTGGAAAAATCGCTCAAAAGAATTTTTGAAAACATCGTGCGGGAAGGCGAAAAACCGATGTTTATGGGCGCGAGTTATGTCTTTCGCTACTTTGTGTTCGGTTTGATTCTAGCAATTGTTTATTTGACGCATATCGTGCCGATCATCGCCGTCCTTTTGGGTTTGGCGAGCTTTGCGTTCGCGCTGACGATTGAAGGATTTATCCGAATATTTTCGAGCTTTTTTAATAACAAGGAAATTTAATAATGTTTTTATTAGCAGAAGGCGGTCATCATACGCCGTTGATTGTCGAATTTATTAATCATTATCTGGGCGAACCGGTTCATAATTTTGAGATGGCTTACACAAAGCCGCTCTGGGACAAATTTCTCGGCAACTTCGGGACAAATGCGGAAGCCGTTTTCGGGAAATACACGCCGGAAAACGCGATTCCGTGGTACACAGTAATGTTTGTGATCGCGTGTATTTTGACGGTGATTTTGATTTCGATCTTCAAAGGAAAACTTTCCGAAGACGACCCGGCGCCCGGACAATTAACGCTCGAAGCCGGATTTATGGCGATCAAGGATTTGGTCGTCAGCGTCATCGGCGAACACGGTTTTAAATATTTTCCGATTGTCGCGACGTTTGCCGTGCTGGTGCTGGTTTCCAATCTGATGGGACTTTTCCCGCTGTTTATGTCGCCGACGGCAAACGTCAGCGTGACGTTCGCGCTCGGAATTTCGTCGTTTGTTTATTACAACTATGTCGGCATCAACGAAAACGGCGTGATCAATCACTTTAAGCATTTTGCGGGACCGAAACTGCCGCTGCTGATGGCGTTAATTATCACGCCGCTTATTTTCGGCATTGAGTTGATCAGTAACCTGATTCGTCCACTGACGCTCGGCGTGCGGCTCTTTGCGAATATGTTTGCCGACGAACAGATTTCGTCGCAGATTTCCGGTCTCGCTCCGCCTTACACGCAATTTTTGCTGCCAATTGCGCTGCTTCCACTCGCGGTTTTTGTGGCTTTCGTGCAAACGCTCGTCTTCACTTTGCTTTCGATGATTTACATCAGCGAAGTTTCGCACGCGCCGCACGACGATGATCACGGCGGCGTACATTCAGCGGAAACAGGTGAGGCACTGGCGACGGCGCACGTTTAAGTAGTTCCAGTTTCCAAGTTGGATTCGTTTTAACCTGAAACTTGGAACCTGGAACTAAAAAAAGTTTTTTGAAGACGAAAGCTGAATTTTTTGAAAACTTGCATTTTATAGCGGAGATGCCCGCACGCAACAGGAGCCTTGACTCTACGTGAGTAT
>JBDTZT010000633.1:0-3152 GCA_040005005.1 Actinomycetota bacterium | reverse complement strand
GCAACGATCACGGTGACCGCCGACAAATCTGCCCTCGGTGCCATTCAGGCAGTTGTTTATTCAGGCAGCTTTAATCCCGCCATTGTCGGCACGAACTATCTTGCCGATCCGGGATTTATCGCCATAGTGTCTCCCGGCTATCCCGGCGTTTTCTCCGTCAATGTTCCTGCCGGCGGAACAATCGTCATCGTCGTCGTTGAGTTAAAATCCCCGGCGAACGGCTTCCCGAGCGCCGTCGGCACTACCTACACGCTCGATGTTGCCGGTCTTCCCTTGAATCTGGCACCAACTGCGGCACAAGTCGCGGTTTCGGGCAAAGTTTCGGCGAATGGCAGAGGTCTCGGCAACGGAAGAGTGACAATAACGGATGATGAAGGTAAAGCTCGTTCGACCTCGACCAATTCATTCGGATATTTCCATTTTGATGGTGTCGAAGCCGGAAAAACTTATGTCTTTCAGGTCAAACACAAGGAATATACATTCGGGCCGCAGATCATTTCGATTAATGACAACGTGGCGGACTTGAATTTTGAAGCTCAGTAGAAAACCATGATTGAAGAATTTTGCTCAATACCGGAGACATTATAGCGCATGGTAATAATTGAGAGTTATGTTTTTTGAAAGCGTTATTCGATTGAAAATATCTTCATGTTATAATTAGCGACAAGGCTGATTAAGCAGACTCCGGGCGGTAAGTAATGCATTAAGCAACAAATTTATCGCTCGGATTTTTCATTTAAATTTAAACTTATAGACAGAAAAAAGAGTAACCAAAGCTACTCTTTAATTGGTTACTCAATCTGTTGTTTCTCTTTCCTGCGCCGATTCACCGTCCGGTGCAGTTCAAATTCCATCAGACGAGAAGCGGTTCTGAAAAGCATCTCGAAATATTTCCGGCTCGATGGCAATAGTTTTTGATACGTTCGTCGCAGACTGCGAAAACTTACGTTTTTTCGGGAATGATAAATGTTTGTTGCTCCGGGTGTGTTTTCATTGCACAACCTCAAATATTGTTTCTATCTTCAAATACGATAACTATAAACTCGATTCCAAGGGAAACTGAATTGAACGAGCCGTAACGAGATTTGGGCGAATTTCAAGGTAAAGAGATTAAAACAGTATCTAAACATTCCCGAAAGATTGAGTATTACAAAAAATTCTATAAATTAAAAAAACCTCGGTTCCGAACAACCAAAGGCTTCGATCTTTGACAACTGAATAAGCTAATTTTCAGGTAAAATAAGTCTATCAAATCAAGGCTGTTTTACCAAAAGTGCTGTATCTGAAAATGTATCTGCTACACGTTACTTTCGAGTGATATAGAGTAAAGCAAAAAATTCTATTATCACTCGCTAAAACTCTGTATTATCAAAGGCTTAAGACATAATTAGACATAAACCTCTTAGACGAGAGTCAGGAGTCGAGAGAATTTTTACTCTTGATTTTCGACTTTTTAATTTCCATCTTCTTCGCCTTGATCGTCGGCCACCCAAGCGACAAACAGACGAAGCCAGTTTTCTTTGGATTCGACTATTTCGACACCGATCCGTGACGTCCCGTGAACTGCCGGAGCAACGCGCACGACACGCGCTTTAACTTCGACCGGAACGCCGTCGGGACGATGCGAACGAAGATAAAGATTCTCGCCTGACGAAACTTTCTGATTCAAATGAAAAAGTGTTCCGGTCGTTGAAATATCGTCGGTTTCGGTCGGTTCACTCCATGCCGCACCGTCATCCGAGCGACCCGAAACGACAATCGGCAGGCGCAAAGCCATCCGCAGCGCAAAGCGTTTTTCCTCAAATTGAGGCGACATATTGGTTGCCATTACAAGTCAGAAACAGTGAATAAGATTCGTAATACTCAAATAGTTTAACACGAAAAACATTAAAAGTTATGTACAATTTAATTTACCTTCTGTATCAGAAATAAATTCTTGGCTTCAGGGAATTAGTTTTTGAGTCGAATTCGACTAACTTATCGTTTAAGTTATACTATAAGCAACGATAAAAATGCTATATCCGAAAACAATTTTTTTGAATATTTTTTATTAATGGAGATTTTATAAGTTTTTATGCCAGCTACAGAAATAAAGAAAAAGGTCGTGATTTTAGGATCGGGTCCCGCCGGGTTGACCGCGGCGATTTATGCTTCACGGGCGCAGCTTGAACCGCTTGTCATTGACGGGCCGCAACCGGGCGGACAATTGACGATTACGACCGACGTGGAAAATTATCCGGGCTTCGAGGGCGGAATTTTAGGACCTGAATTGATGAATCAGTTTCGGGCTCAAGCCGAAAGATTTGGGACTGAAATTATTAATGTTTGGATAGATAAAATTGATTTAAGTGAGCGTCCGTTTACGCTTTACGGAAAAGAAAGTAAAGACAGTGAGGAAGTTACGACCATTATCAAAGCCGAATCATTAATAATTTCGACGGGCGCATCGGCCAAATGGCTCGGTGTTCCGGGCGAAGAACCGGTTCCCGTCGGTTTGGGCGGAAACGGAGTTTCGGCTTGCGCCACTTGTGACGGATTTTTCTTTCGCGGCAAACCCTTGGTGGTCGCCGGCGGCGGCGATACGGCGATGGAAGAAGCAATGTTTTTAACCCGCTTTGCAACGAAAGTTACAATTGTTCATCGGCGGAATGAATTTCGCGCATCAAAAATTATGCAGGAGCGTGTTTTAGCAAACGAGAAAATCGAAGTTTTCTGGAACACGGAAATTAAGGAAATTCTCGGCTCGAGGGATGAAGGAGTGACGGGAATCAGAATTTTCGATAATCAAACCAAACAAGAAAGCATCTTTCCGACAGAAGGCGTTTTTGTCGCCATCGGCCACAAGCCGAACACGGAACTTTTTGAAGACGTTCTCGAGATGGATGAGATCGGTTATCTGAAAACCGAAGGCCGCACGATGAAAACCAATATCGCGGGCGTTTTTGCCTGCGGCGATGCGCAGGATTCTTATTATCGTCAAGCTGTGACGGCGGCGGGAACCGGGTGTATGGCGGCGATTGACGCTGAAAGATTTTTAGCCGAACACGGTGAAGCTGAAAAAGTTACGGCAACAAACTGGTAAATATAAGTGAGAAACAAGAAGTGAGAATAATTCTCACTTCTTGTTTCTCACTTTTCACCTCTAAAAAAAT
>JBDTZT010000060.1:0-10624 GCA_040005005.1 Actinomycetota bacterium | reverse complement strand
TGAATTAGTATTCATCGCGTTTGCAGAATGGTTAAAAGTCTCCAAGGGGTAAGAATGTTTCATAGGGTTTCTATTAATTATTTGTGTTTATTGGCTTTATCGTGATTTTTTGTTCCCGTTTTCAATCAAGTTTTTAACCCCTATGTTCTGGAACGTAAAAACGCGCTAAATTAAATAAAATCAACGAATTATCAAATATGCTATAAAACATTGTTATCTTTTGGAGACTTTTAAACCACATGGTAAAATGTATTAAAATCCAACTAAAACTAGTCCCGTTACCAAATATAGTTGAATGAAAATTATTGATATTTTGTTTTTCTTTTTTTCTCTGGTTCCTTGTATGACTGGCGATTTTCCTTTTTTCTTTTGCGAGAGTTTCGTTGATTATTGATGTCAGCGCATTTTTTTGAACAGGTTTGTCGATCAATTCGATTTGCCCAAAAGAAATTTTTGCAATTTGCGCATTGACGAATTCGTGTTACTTCAATCCCGACCAATTGTTCAATTACCCAATGGTCTTTTTTGTGTAAAATTCCGTTTTCATCAACCCAATTTTTTGGAAATAAATTTTGAATACTGACGAAATCTGTAATTCCAAAACTCTTTCGGGCATTTTCTTTATTGCGAAAAATAAAACAGAAACTTTCTAAAGTACTTTTCAAGGTTAAAAAATACTTAAATCGATCTCCCCATTGAAATGCAAGTTCTTGTGCTAATAGATAAAACTCTTCTTTATGTTTTGCGATATTCTTAATACGGTCGTCAAACTCTTCCTTTCTTGTTAAAAGTAAATTTGAGGAGGAAGGAAAAATTTCCTTTAGTTACATCAACCCAGTCTTTATAAGCTTTTGCTCTACTTAATAAAGATTGACCATCGTCTTTAATTAAACTTTTATACATTAATTAATTATAAGAAAGAAAGCAAGTAATCACTCAATTCTCGACCAAGAGCTATTGTTTTATCCATTTCTTTTATCGCTTTTTGGTCTTGGATGGTCGGTTTAACCAAATCACTAACAATAGAATTCCAAAGTTGTCTTTCAGGAAATTTTACTTTCTTCATTTCTTTTACGGGCGGGAAAAGATTAACTAATTTAAGGATTTCCCGAAGTTCTGACTTGCAGGATAAGTATAATTAAAGTCTGACTTTTCCGGTGGTATTTATTGCCCAAAAATATTGGAAAATTGACTGTAATCTCTAATAGAATTTAATAGTTTGAGTAAGTATATTGCCGCGTTCCTGACTGTTTTTACTAAATTCTATTATCCACTGTTTTCAATCAATTCAGTTGAATCATTGCTTGGACTATTGACCGCACGACTGACCGCGTGTGATGCTATTTCCGACGCGGGAAACGGCACAAGAAGGTTTTGCAAATGATCCGTGTTTCCTTTTCATCAAGCTATTGATCGTAAGCTCCGGTTTTGAGGATCACCGGCATCCGGTCGTGAACGGGTTCTAAAATCTTGTTCGCTTGGGTCGTGATGATCGTGCAGGTTTCAGCCAATTCGCTCGATTCTTTATCAAGCCATTCTTCATAAAGCCCGGCAAATCCGAAAACATCCTTGTCTTTCAAATAAAAATAATAGGGTTGTTTCGCACCTGTTCCTTTCTTTTGCCATTCATAAAATCCGCTTGCCGGAACGATACATCTGCGTGATTTGAATGCGTTTTTGAACGATGGTTTTTCCGCGAGAGTTTCGGCGCGGGCGTTAATCATCTTACTGCCGATTGAAATTTCTTTCGCCCAACTTGGGATCAATCCCCATCGCAGACCATTGACGATTCTTTCGCCGTCAGTTTCGAGAACGGCGGCAATTGTTTGCGTCGGTGCGATATTAAATCGCGGCTCGAAAAGTTTCGGATTCAGCTTTCCGACCTTGAACTCTTTTTCTATTTCTTCGGGTTTTGCCTTGCTTGTAAATCTTCCGCATATAAGTTCATTATCTTATTTTTCTCAGCAACTAACAAAATCTGCAATCAAAATGATGGTGGCAGCGGTGGTTCGGTAGATAACGGCATAGGCTTTCTGAATCTGGAAATCAAGCCTAGAATAAAATATACAGGAATTGAATAGATTAAAAGATTCAAGACAAAGGACAACGCAAACAAGACAAATTTTCGTTTTGTGATTACCAATTGAGAATCTTCAGCAATCGGCGGATAGAAATAGTAATATACCATTTGAGGTAATCTTACGGGAATCTGGAAGTATAAAATCATATTACGATCATAACCACTAAGAACAACGATGATTGATGTAATTGTTAAATAGACAATTAAAAGCAATAGGGCAATTCCTATTGATAGTAATATTCGTTTCATAAATTATTTCAAAGGTGAATCCGGTCTTAATCTTGCTGGATTATAGCTTGAATTACGCTTCAATTTCTAAATTATGATAATCATAGGTAACAAATAGGATATTATTGAAAAAACAGTCGAGCACGAAAATGAAATGAAAATTCTACACTCGATTCACAGACTCTTGTTTGTTGGCTCATTCAGTAAATAAATTAGGAGGTGTAAATATGACAAGCTATCGAACTATTGAACGACAATTAGCTCCCTTTAAGAATACACTTAGTAAATTGGCTCCACATCAAACAGAAGAAATTTTGTTGGTTTTTAATATGGCAGCTATCGCTTTATTCAGATCGGAAAATCCATCGCTTCAAATAATCGAAAGGTTAGGACACGAAGAAGCATTAAAACTCACAATAGATGAATTTCTGGCTAAAGTTGAAGCAGAGATGCCGCCGAAAAAGCCAATGACTAGCGAGCAAACAAGAAATAGTATCTATGCGATTTGCCCGGAAAAGCCTATTAAACGCATCAAAATTTCCAATGCTGATTCTGATACTCCGACTCCCAAAAAGGGGGTAAGAGGGATCGACAGCGATCCGATTTTGTAAAGAGAATTCAAAATGACTAAAAGGGTAAACTAAAAAAGTTGCCCCTTAGCCCTTGATTTTATTACAATATCTGAGCATTTCGCTGTGGTGATTTTTGTGGGGACTCTCTGCTTGCACGGTCTTGCAGGGCGAACAATGGAAATAGCTAATTGTTGCAATAACACAGATTTGCAGAGAAATTCCATTCGGTGCAAAATCCGTTCAAAGAATATACTTTTCTTTCATTGCTATAATTACGCCGAATAGAAGTTTGAAAGATGAGGTTTTCAATGTCAAACAAATTCGTCGCTGCTTGCTTAGTTTCGCTTTTATATCTCGCAGGTTGCACCAAAGCTCAACCGCCCGAAACGGCGTCTGCGCCAACGACGACGGTTTCGGAAACCAAAGAAATTGCCAAAATTCAAAATCCGGGCAAAGTCGTCCACGTTCTCGTCGCGCTCTGCGACAACGAGCATCAAGGGATTGTGCCGGTTCCCGCATTTTTGGGCAACGGCGAAGACACGATAAAAAATCTTTACTGGGGCGCCGGCTTCGGCGTGAAAACTTTTTTCTTGAAATCGGCAAACTGGACACGCCTTGCCGTAATTCCGAATCCGAAGGAAAATGTTCTCGAAAGAATAGTTTTCAAGCACCAAACACAAAATGTCTATCTCATCGCCGACGCCTATCGCGGAAGCAAAATGCGCGAGATGGTTGATGATTTTTTCGCTGCCGTGGCGGGTGCCAAACGCGAAAATGTCGTGGTCAATGATTTGACTTTGCAGATTCTCGGAAGTGCCAATCTCGTCGCATTTGTCGGGCATAACGGATTGATGGATTTCAAATTGGAAAATCCGCCCGACAAAAAAGACGACGACCAACGCGCGGCGGTGATTCTGGCTTGTGCGAGCCGCAATTATTTTTCCGCGCCGTTAAAAAAGACTTCTGCCACGCCGCTTCTCTGGACATCGAATCTGATGGCTCCCGAAGCCTACATTCTGCACGCCGCGCTCGAAGGCTGGGTGCGCGGCGAAACCGACGAACAAGTTCGCAACCGTGCCGCGGCGGCTTACAGCAAATATCAAAAAATCAGTTTAAAATCGGCGCAGAATCTTTTAGTGACAGGATGGTGATGGCGAATTTTCCATTGTAGTTTTAACGTTCGCTAAAAAAAGGTTGGCGTTTTTTCGCCAACCTTTTTCTTTAATCTTCGATATGGGCAATGTCCGAGCCGGTATCAGAATAATTCTGGATGCTCCCGACACCTTCAGTCGGTTCGCTGTCCTCATAGTTTTCCAGCGAATGATCCTGACCGGTTTTGCCCTTTTTCGCATTCACTCCGCCGCGTTCGACGGCTTTAAGCTGTTCATCCGCAACCGTGCCGTCGCCATCCGGTAAATTTCTTCCGGTTTTCAAATCTTTTTCATCCGTTTGAAAAACATCCCAATCTTTTGATTCGTTTTTTTTCTGTTTCATTTTTAATCTCCCCGGTTCGTAAATTTCGATTAATTTGTATCAATCGTTCGTTTAATCTACTCAAATTATTGATTGATTTATCTAACAATTTTACGATTAATTCTTGCTTGTGTTTGATTCCTATGTAAAAATCTATTGAAAATCAGTTATTCAGGAGTTTAAGATGAAGAAAATTTTAGGTTTATTAATTTTAGGTTTGGCTTTTTCTTTGCCGGCTTTTGCTCAGGACAAAATGGACAAGATGGACATGGATAAAATGTCGCCGACGGAAAAAGATAAAACGGAAGCGATTCCGACCAACGGCTTTTTGAAACGCGGCGCACCGCTCGGCAATTCAAAGAAAGTTTCGCTCTCCAAAGTTTTGGAAAATCCGTCGAAATTTGCGGGCCAACCGGTGCTTGTCGAAGGCGTCATTGTCCGTTCGTGCACGATGGAAGGCTGTTGGATGCAGCTCGCGCCTTCGAAGGACGCAAAATCGGTAATGGTCAAAATGAAAGACCACGCGTTTTTTATTCCGCTCAGCTCGGTCGGCGCAATGGCGAAAGCCGAAGGCGTTTTCACCGTCAAAACTTTGTCAAAGGAAGAAGTCAAACATATGGTTGACGAAGACGGCGCAAAGTTTGACAACATCAATAAGGACGGAACCGTGACCCAACTTTCGTTTGAAGCAACGGGCGTTGAATTAACAATGAAAAAATAAGTCTTTGCAAAAGTTTCGGCAGAATCGCGTCAAAACCCGTTAATTCAATTTTGGATTTATATATTTAAGAGAAAAATTTATGGGCAAAGATATGATTTTGACAAATGCCGGCATTCAGGCGGTTTTGAATGTCAGCTGGCGAAACAGTAAAAATGTAGTTAAAAGCTACATTAAGGTTTCGTCGGGGTTAGATGTCACAACACCGGAGAGAAGTTGGTGTGGGGATTTTGCTTATTGGGTTTTGAGGGAATCAGGCATTCAGCCGATTCCCGGGCTAGCTAAACCGGCTGCCGGCGGTTGGGATACGGTCAGCCGTTTCGCTGCGCTTTATCCAACCTTCAAAATAGGCGAAGGAGTGCCGCAACCAGGTGATATGTATTATATGAAATACACGACTGCCGACGCGAAAAAGGCCGGCGGCAACGGCACCAATCACGTTGGTTTTGTCGTCGAATTCGATCCGAACAGTTCGACTTTCAAATCGGTTGACGGAAATTCCGGCAGCAATCCGGCAATTTTAGTCGTCGGTATCGGCGGCGGCTATGTTTGCTACAATACGCGAAACGTTGCTTTAGTAGATTATTTTATTCGCATTCCGGGTTGATATTGATTTAATTTAAGCAAAAAAAAGACTCGGCTTTTTAAGCGGCCGAGTCTTTTTTGTTTGTCGAATTTTACTTTAGAATTTAAATCTTACGCCAAGCTGCGCCTGCCGCGGTTCGCCGAAACCGGCTGAAACGGTTCCGTCAAAGTTGAACGTCAACGGACGCGGTAACGAGCGCTGGTTCCGGTTGTTGAAGAGATTGAAGGCTTCAAAGATCGGTTCGAGCGAGATTTTTTCCGTGAACTTGAATACTTTTGAAATACGCATATCAAACGTAAAAAATTCGTTTTTGAGCCGAATCGTATTACGTTGAACAATATTCGGGAATGCTCCGCGATCGCCAACCGAGGTCGGCTGCGCCGAACGGTATTGAACAATCGGCGAAAAGTTGATGTCGTATGGCAAAATGAACGTCGCAAACGCATTGAAACGATGCCTTTGATCACGGTCAGAATAGCCGTATTCGGGCGTCAGATTGCGCGGGTCGGCATAGCGGAACGTGAACGGGTCGCGTTCATTGTCGTCGTCTGATTTATCCCACGAAAGCAGATAATTCAACTGAAATTGATAACGGTCGGAGAAACGCTTGTTCAAGGTAAAGGTCAAGCCTTGATAAAGCGAATGTGCCGAACTTTCTGTCGAGCGAATTTCGCCGACGCCCGAACCGTTGGCGCGTTCAAAAATCGCAACGCCATTATAAAGGCGCGAATCGCCGCGATTGACAAAGCGTGTCAGACGGGTTGAATGCGCGTAGTTATAGGCCACCAAAAACGACAAATCTTTAACAATCTGACGCTCGACGCTGGCGCTGTATTGCACCGTGCGCGGATTTTTGAAGTTGCGTTCAAAAACCGCAATACCCGGATTAAACGGATTGAATCCGGTCGTCGGAACGATTCCCGGATACGTCGGACAACCGTTAAGCGGCAAGATGTTTCCGGTTGGCGGCGCCGTGCAAAGGAAATTCGCAAAGAAAATATTTCCCGCAATCACGCCGTCGGTATTTCTTGGTCCGGCTAAAACGAGTCCCGGAATTCGCGCATAAAACATTCCGGCACCCAAACGAATCGCCGTTTTGCCGTCTTTGCCGGGCGACCACGAAAGCGCCAGACGCGGTTGATAACCGTCTTTAAAATCGGGAATCTTGCCGTCTGACGGAAAACGCGGATCATTCAAAAATTGTCCGTAGCGCGTTTGATTCGGCGCGTTGATGGCTTCTGGCTCAAATTCTCCTTCCCAACGAAAACCGAGATTCAAAGTTAAATTCGGTTTGACCTGCCAGTTGTCCTGCGCGTAAAGTCCGGGTTCATAGACATTGAACGACTGTGTTCCGGCTTCTTGGACGGTGCGGTTGCAAATCGGCGCAAATTGCAGATAAAGCTGAAGCGCGTTGGCGTTGACGTTGTTAATATAATTTTGAAAACCCGCAATCGCGCCGCCGATCGTGACATCGGCAAAAATGTAGCGACCGCGTGCAAAGCCGATAAAGGTCTGCGAAACATTAACGCGGTTAAAATCGCCGCCGAATTTTATCGAATGATTGCCGCGAATGACCGTAAAGTTGTCGGTAAACTGTAAACGCTTATCATTGGACGGCACGGGCAAAAAGAACGGGCGACCGAAACGATATGAAATCGAACCATCGAAAGTTCCGATCGTCGTATCGGGCAGATCGGGACCGTCATAGAATCGCGGACGTTCTTCTTTCGCCCATTGAAAACGAAATTCGTTCAGCAGATTCGCCGAAAAATTTGTCACCAGCTGCCCGATAAACGAATTTGATTTATCGGTTTCGCGCCCGTTTGCGCTGATGCCCCACGTCGGCACGTCAAAAGTTCCGTTGACCTGTTCGGCGCGGCTGTAGTTGTGGCGCAAAGTCAAAAGATTGTTTTTGTTGAGCTGAATGTCAACTTTGCCGAGTAAAACGTCCGCCACATTGGTGCGTTTAATAATTCCCTGCTCAACGGAATTAAACCGTGTGCGGAAGATATTGGCGAGCGTCGGGTCAATCGAATTCGGCTTACTGCTATTGCCGTCGTTGCGTTCATATGCGACAAAGAAAAAGGCTTTGTCCTTTTTGATCGGACCGCCGACGTTGCCGCCGAATTGATAATTGCGGAAATCTTCGGTCGGCAGATTTGCTTTGACGGCATCCGGATTTTGACTTGAAAGTTTCTGGTTGCGGAAAAATAAAAATGCCGCGCCCGAAAATTCGTTGGTTCCCGACTTTGTAACGACATTGATAAATCCGCCTGATGAACGTCCGAATTCAGCCGAAGCTCCGACGGGCACAACTTGGAATTCCTTGACCGATTCAAGCGAAATCGTAAATGCCGGACGCTGACCGCCGCGCTGTTCGCCGAAAAACGGATTGTTCGCATCGGCGCCGTCAATCGAAATATTGTTCTGAATTCCCTTCTGCCCGTTGATCGTAATCTCATCGCCGTCAGGACCTTGAACGAGCGAAACGCCCGGCGTCAGAAGCGCGAAGCGCGAAAAATCGCGGCGGTTGATCGGCAGATTTTCGACCGATTTTTCGTTGATTTGCGTCGAAAGTTCGGTGCGGCTCGTTTCGACGCCTTCACCTTCAGCGGAAACATCAACCGTATTGACATCAACGCCAACTTTCATTTCGACCTTGAGCGAAAGCGTCTGTCCGATGCTGACTTCGACATTTTCAAATACGGCATTGCTAAAACCTTGCGCCGTCGCCGTCACGCGGTATTTACCGAGCGGCAAAAGCGGGGCGCTAAAAAAACCATCAGAATTGCTTGTCACCGTTCGCTCAAACCCGGTTCCCGTATTTTTGACGTTGACCGTCGCGCCGTTGACAATCGCGCCGTTTGGGTCAAACACCGTGCCTTGAATCAAGCCGGTTGTTGACTGCGATTGGGCGAAAACGCCAAGACTCAGAAAAACTACACTGACGATGCTCAAAAAAGCTCGTAAAGTTCGGCTCATTATTTTCTCCTTTTTGTTTTGAAATAGACCTTTTCTTTAACCTAAATTCCCTTTGCAAACAAAATTATTCCCGAAATCCTTGCCAAAGCGACGTTTCAAAAAGTTAAATTTTAAGTTAAGAAAAAGTGAACTGTTTTGAATTATAAAGGTAAGTTTTGGCGAAAAACAAATTTGCGAATGTTAATTTTTTTAATGGCTTACGTTAATTTCTTTCATAGATTTACAAAGATTTGCCGAAAGCCGTTAAAACCTTTAAATATTTGTGTTATCTTTATTTCAAATCTAAGGAGAATAATCAAATGTTTTGGAAAATCGCGTTGGTTTTAGGAATTTTAGGTGTCATTCTCGGTTTTATAATTTTTATCGTTTCATATCGGGCAATTAATTCAACCAAAGACCCAAACACCGAAACTATTGCGCTAATCGGCATTATTGCGAGCCTTCTGCTGACGCTTTTTTCGTTTTTGTTGATCTTCATCAGCATA
This sequence comes from Actinomycetota bacterium, assembly GCA_040005005.1. Taxonomy (GTDB): domain Bacteria; phylum Acidobacteriota; class Blastocatellia; order Pyrinomonadales; family Pyrinomonadaceae; genus JAFDVJ01. Next base: position 1,500 of record JBDTZT010000060.1, on the reverse strand, counting down.
ATTTTCGTGCTCCGCAACAGCAAAAAAGAATTCGACGCGAAAAAAGCTAAATAAGATTTTCAAACCTCTTTAAATTGAAATCTATTTTTCGACCAACGATTTTCGGCTTTGTCTTAGAAAGCCGGGGGCCCGGCTCTCAAAATGATTAAATCTGCCTCAAAAGTTTGTGGTGAACATAAATTTTTGAGGCAAAACCAAAAAATGGTTTTTTCCATAAACTATTCAACCTTTTGACAAGGCTTATTTGAGGCGGAATCCGCTAATTTCCGGGCCTCAGCGTTTTGATTTTTCCCGGGCTTGACGATTGCAACCACGCACGATTCGGTTGAACTGATCTTTGAAATCATCAAATATGAAGTAGGTTTATTGCCTTCGCCCCGATCAGAAACATCATAGCGGACAATCAAGCCGACCGGCGTCTTGCCGTTCATTCGCCATTCGGCTTTTTCACCGATTTGCGAAAAATTACCGAAATAGCCCCAAAAATCTAAATCAAACGTTTTTTGAGCGGATGCGATCACACTGACCGACATCCGTTCATCATCGACCGCAATCTGTAATTTATAATTGGCAACGCCCTGACATAATCCGCTCATATTACCGGCAATTTGCAAATCAGGCGTAATTTTGCATTTATTGTCGGTCAATGGCGTATAAACGCTTTTGTTTTGGGCAAAAGTCAGTGTTGATAAAAGTAAAAGAAACGAGCCGACCAAAGTTTTTTTGAACATAAATTCATCCTCCATTCGCTTAAACGGGAAAAGTAAGGATTTCGGGTCAATTCGGTTTTGCATTTAAAAAGGTGTGGAAAATTAAACTTGCAAAACAAAACCTCGATGTTTCACCGATTTATAACAATTATCGCAGAAAACATCGTGCATATCTATCACGTATATATCTATAAATTGTTGTACGGATAAAGGTTTACCGAAATTATTAAATGAAATGCCGGCGGATAAATTTGAACAAATCATTGAGATTTTGCTAGATTTGAAGGATAAATGAACATATTCGGTGTGTTATAGTTTTAGCAATATGGGTCAAATTATTATCGAAATACCGCAGGACGTGAGCCGCACTTATCGAATCGTGTCCGAAGAAGCGGCGAAGAAACTTTTAGTCAATCTCGAACGAATTACAGAAAGAGAAAAGGAAACTGAGGACGAAGATATTTTAAGTTTGTGGACTACTCCCAAACCTCTTATAAAAACAAAATCGGCTTAAGAGATGAAACCTTTCAAGATCAGAAATATCGAGATCAACCCGCCGCTAATTTTGTCGCCGATGGCGGGCGTCACCGATTATACTTTTCGGCGCCTGATCAAACGGCGCGGCGGAGTCGGTCTCGTTGTGTCCGAATTTATCTCGGTCGAAGGTTTGACGCGCCACAATCCGAAATCGAAGCGGCAGATGCGTTTTGCCGAAGAAGAACGTCCGTTTGCCGTGCAAATCTTTGGCGGACAACCCGAACGGATGGCTCTCGGCGCGGAAATGGCAGAG
>JBDTZT010000632.1:0-3156 GCA_040005005.1 Actinomycetota bacterium | reverse complement strand
TGACCTGCCGGAACAGGCTTTGGAGATTGCGAATTGGGACGATTTTATGGAGCGTTCGGGCGTTTACGTGCGCCGTCAAATCGAACTTTTCAAGGGACGGGAAGTTTCGTTTGACGAAAACGGACTACTCGCTGTTTTCGACGGCCCGGCGCGGGCGATTCGCTGCGCGATGGCAATCAATGATTCGGCGCAGCGTTTAAATCTGCGTGTTAAAACCGGACTTCACACAGGCGAATGCGAAGTGCGCGGCGATCATTACAGCGGCGTGGCGATCGAACTCGCCCAAAAAATCGCCGACGATGCGCTTCTCGGCGAAATTCTCGCCTCGCGCACCGTCAAGGATTTAGTTGCCGGTTCGGGTTTGAACTTCATCAAAAACACCATCAAATCCTTCCCCGAAATCGCGGGTGAATGGCGGCTTTTTACCGTCAAAAGATAAAAAAATGGAGAACCTGATACTTGTATTTTCTCGCCGTCCCTTTTTTTGTTAAAACAAGCTACGGCGAATACTTTGTTTATTTCTGATGCAGGAATTCGAGAAGGTCAGCTGTCAATCGTTCTTTATGCGTGGCGAACAAGCCGTGCGGCGCACCGTCGTATTCGAGCAATTTCGCCTGCGCGATGCCTTGCGCCGCCGCCCGCGCACTGGCTTTAATCGGGACGGTGTTATCAGCAGTTCCGTGAATAATCAACGTCGGCACCGAGAAGGCGGCAAGATCAGGGCGGAAATCCGTCGTCGCAAACGCTTTAGCGCAATCGAGCGTGGCCTTGAGACTCGCCTGCATTGCTGTGTTCCGCGATGCTTCGAGTAGTTCATCACTCACCGGATGCGAAATTAAACCGACTCCGTAGAAATCTTTGAAAAACCCCGAAAAGAACTTTGGGCGATCCTTCTTCATCGCTTCGGTCATCTGATCGAAGACCGTTTGGTCAGTGCCTTCGGGATTATCATCGGTTTTAAGCATATAAGGCACCACCGAAGAAATGAGCGCGGCTTGCGAGACATTTTTCCCGTCGTGCCGTGACAAATAACGCGCAACTTCGCCGCCGCCCATCGAAAAGCCGACCAGCGTGGCGTCTGTCGCGCCTGTTTCTTTGATGACAGAAGCCAAATCATCAGCCAGCGTGTTGTAATTGTATCCGCTCCACGGCTGTTCCGAGCGACCGAAACCACGCCGGTCGTAAGCAATGGCGCGAAAACCGGCGTCAGCAATCGCGATTGCCTGATCATCCCAGCTGTCGGCTGAAAGCGGCCAACCGTGCAGCAGTATGACGGGACGCCCCGTTCCCCAATCTTTTACATAAATTTTCGTATTGTCACCGGTCGTGATATATGTCATATATTTCTCCCTTGTTCGTGCTTTGATAGCGCTTTCGCTTATGAAAATATGGTCGTTATATCTTACCTACCGAACGGCCTCATAAAGTGAATGAGATAATTATGATATTTTCAAAGTTTCAGCCTTTTTTTACGAATTTCAGCGCTACTCCGTTCAGGCAATACCGCAATCCGGTCGGTTTCGGTCCATCGTCAAAGACATGTCCCAAATGAGCATCACAGCGATTGCATAATACTTCGGTTCTAATTTCGGAAAGGCTTTTATCCGTTTTTTCGCGGATATTTATTTTTGCAAGCGGGGCGTAGAAACTAGGCCACCCGGTGCCTGAATCAAATTTTGTTTCTGAACTGAAAACCGGCAAATCGCAGGATATGCACTTGAAAACGCCTTTCTCATGAATGTCGTTTAGCGGGCTGGAATACGGGGCCTCGGTTCCGGCTTGACGCGTTACTTCATATTGCTCGGAAGTTAAGATGCGCTTCCATTCGGCATCCGTTTTAACTACTTTCTTGAATGGAAGTTTTTTTGGTTTATTCTGAGCAAAAATCGCACCTGCATTGCCGCCAATAAAAGGCACACCGGAGATCGCCGCGAATGCCCCAAGCATTAATCCCGATCTTAAAAAATTTCGTCTGTTCATCATTTTATTTTCCTTCCAGTTAATTTTTAAAAAATATAACTCCTTTTAAAATTATTTCGCCTCATCTGAGCTTTCGGATTCAATCATTAATGAATGAGCTTTGATTTAAGAAAAAATTAGAATGTGAATTTTTAATATGAGGACTTATTCAAGACGCAAGTTAATTTGCTCTCTTTAAATCAAGTCCGCTGATCAGAACGGCTTCGCTAAATGAATTGCCCCGTGAGAAAGCGATTTGCTTGTAATCGGGCGAAATGGCGAAGAATGGAGTTCGGTCATTGGGAAAATCGGTAAGTTGATGCGCTACACCATCATTAAGCGGGTGTTCCCACAAATTGCCCCAATTGTTGCTCATTGAAATTAAAGATTTGGAATTAGCCGTCCAGGCCAGAATTCGGCGGCTGGCCTGAATGTCAAAGGACTTGAGCAGTTCGCCGTTTTCCGCCGATATTACCAGCACGCGCCAGAGATTGGACGTCCCATTTTCAAATTGCGTGCTTGCAATAAGTTTCCCATCCGGCGAGATTGACGGAAACAAAGACTTTTGCGACGAAACCGGAACCGGTTCGCCGCCATCAATCGAAACTTTCCAAATTGATCCGTCACTTTCAGTATTGTAATAAATCCAATTTCCGTCGGGTGAGACACTCGCCCGAAAAGCCAGATCGGTTGTATTCGTCAACTGTTTTGGGTTGCCGCCGTCCGCCTCCATTCGCCAAAGCTGAGTCGAACCGGTGCGCGCCGATGCAAAAACTATATAACGACCGTCAGATGTGGCGCAGGGTCGTCCGTTCCAGCGTCCGGCGTTAGCCGTAAGTTGTTTTTGATCGCTGCCGTCAGGGTTCATTACCCACAAATCCACACTACCGCTTCGCGTCGAGCTATAAACGATTTTGCCGTCAGGCAGGAAAGCGATGTCGTCAAAGCCGTCCAGCGCGATATTGCCGAATGTTAGCTGTTTAATATTTTTTGGATCAGCGAGCGGTGCCGTCCAGATGTTGAAATGTCCTAAACCTTGTTCGGCAACAAGTAAACCGGTATCACGCGATAAACTGAACCAACTGTAATCGTGATTATCCAGGGTAATCCGCGAAGCGTTGCCGTCAGCGGATGAAATGCGCCAGATTTGAAATGGTTCCGCCTGATTTTGTCGCGCGGTGATGAGCCACCCGGTTT
>JBDTZT010000631.1:0-3160 GCA_040005005.1 Actinomycetota bacterium | reverse complement strand
GCAGTAGCTACTGCTTGACCTGCAGCACGCTTTCGGCGGCTCTTACTATGCTCTGAAAGCGATTGTCGCGGCTAATTCATCTTGTGCCGAAAGAAGAGTTGCCGAAGAACACGCCTGGCAAATTCAGCATATTTCGGCAGAGCTAAGGCAAGAAGTTGTGAAAAGAGTAATCATTTAATACCGTGAAAAGGGTGTTTTCGTCAAAGTCCAAAAAGACGAGGATTTTTAGGGACGGGCATACCGCAGACAGCTAAAACAACCTCCAATCCCATGAAAATTCCAACCGCAATCCACGCAATTAACTACACACCAGATGATTTACCGGAAGCGCTTCGACCGGTAGCTTCGTTAATCGGCAAGTCTAAAAAGGCACAGCAGAAACTGTCGCCGGGAACGTGGCAGCATTCGATGCTGCAAGACAATATCAAAGCGTTACACATTGCGTCTGCCCTGATGACTAAGGAAATTGACGGTGCGGATAGTTTCACACGGAACGATTTACAGGAAGCCCTCCGTGCGCTTGCTTCGATGATAAACAAGACCGAGAAATCCCAAGCGAAAATTTCGCCTGGGATTTCCCAATACACGTTGCTGCAAAACAGACTCAAGGCGCTGCGCATAGCGGAAGCAATGGTAAAGTTAGAGTCGGATAAGCGGAAGGCTCCAACGAAAGACCTGTATTTATGAAAAAGCCGAACAAGGCGTTGCACGCGATCGCTTGCAGTTTGCGCTCATTTCGGTTTTCGACGGGTAAACTCCGTCGTTGATTCTACTGAGTTAACTGTATCAACGCTATAGTTTAAATAGCTGGTTTCTCAAAAACGACTGATTAATTCCATCAACTGACCGCGCTTTACTCTAGCGTCAGGAAGCAGCTCCCGCCCGATTTTATTCTTTGCTTTTAGTGCTGACCAATCGTCAACGGCAGCTTACTTCAATCAAAATTCCTCCCGGCGCGGTAAAGTAAAACATCGTGCCGCGCGTGTTTTTTCTTAATTGATGCGGCACTTCAATTCCGGCGCGCTGCAATTGCGCACGTTTATTCTCGACTTCGTTTTCGTTATTGAGAATAAAACCGATGTGAAACTGCGCCGGATAATTCGGCGAATCATTGCTTTTCAGTTTATCCAAAACAAGAACGAAACCGTCCGCGCCTCGCAGAATCGACATCTTTTCGCTTTTATCCTCAAGACAGGTAAAATCGAAATGTTCGACAAAAAAATCACGCGCTTGCGCGACATCCGAAACGCTCAAATCCAAATGATTTAATTTCATATTTGCTCCTTAAATTCGGCACGGGAACTGGTTCCGGCAAACCGTGCATCAACCGGCGCGGGAAGAATTAAAACAGCGACGGAGCGAAGATAACAAATGCTTGATTCGATGATAGAAAGCGCCGACCGAAAAGGTCAGTTTGAAATGCGGTTTTACGAATATTCTGTTCATTAACTAAACTCCGCCGAGAATCGCGGACACACTTCGTGCCGCGTTTTATCTCGTCGCGGGTTCTAACACTAAAAAGTGTTGAACAGAACTTTCCCGGGAAAGAAAAGCAATCGGGCTTGACCGAAACCGATTATGTCTTTTTCGACTTGAGAACAAATTTATAATAATTTCCTGATTAAGCACTGTCAATTTTTGTTTTCGCTAAGCTGAATATTTTCAGCAGAATTTTAGATTCGGCGAATGATTTTCAAAACCGAACATCGAGTAGTGAAAATAACGAATGCGGCTTACAAAATATTGGATGTGGAGGCGACAACAGCGACTTTCATCTGGCGTTGTCTTTTTACCCTTATGACTTCGCCGCCGATTTTGATTCGAGATAAACTTTCAAAGAATTGTAGATGGAGGCGAGCATCCGCCGGTCATTCATCGTTTTCGTCATCGCAAATGCCGCCTCCTGCGTTGTGACGATGAATTCGGCAAGAGCGCGAGTGTTGACGGATTGTTTCAAGTATCCGTCAGCCTGCGCTTTTTTCAAATACTTCTCCGTTTCTTCAATCCACATCAGCATCACGGCTTGCAGTTTTTCACGAAAAATCGGGTCAACCGCCGACATCTCCTGCGTGAGATTATTGAGCGGACAACCGAGAGGAACATTTTCGTCCGCCCATTCGTCAATCAATCGCTTGAATCGTTTGAGAATTCCCTGCAACGGATTTTTATACGCGGCGAGCGGTCGAATCCAACGCTCTTGAATAATTTCCCGCAGGGTTTCGTCAACGATGGCATAACCCAAATCATTTTTCGTCCGAAAATAGTGAAAAAAAGCTCCTTTGGTAACATTCGTATTTTTAATGATTTTATCAATGCTTATGCCTTGAAATCCCTGCCGGTAAATCTCATAAAAGGCTGTTTCCAAAATATGAGCGCGCGTTATTTCGGAATTTCTCGTTTTCTTTTTCAATTCCGTGTTCATATTCATTATTGTATGTTAATCAGTATGTTAGAGCCGGAAATTCAGCCTTTAGTTGCCGCAAAAAACTTTAATTTATTTCCGTTTTTACTGTTGACAACATACTAATTGGTATGTAATGTTGTTTTATAGATGAAACAAGGGTGCTTAAATTCAACTCTTTAGCAACTGAAAACGGCAAGGGAGAAAAATGAAAATGAGGAAATTATGAAAGACGAAACAAGCAAAGCAAACAATGAAAATGAAATTCGCGCGATCATTGACGAGCGCGTCAAAGCTGTCGGCGACAAAGATCTCAACGCTCTGATGTCGCATCACGCACCGGATGTTTTGACGTTCGATGTGCTTGATCCGCTGCAAAATATCGGTGCGGATGCCATTAAAGAACGTGCCGAAAAATGGCTGACGGCTTATCAAACCGCGATTGGTTACGAGATGCGCGATCTGCAAATAACGGCGGATGCAGCGGTGGCTTTTTGTCATTATCTTTACCGCGTCAGCGGAACGCTGAAAGACGGCGGCGAAGTAAAAATGTGGGTGCGGGCGACAATTTGCCTGTCCAAAAATGACGGCAAATGGATGATTGTTCACGAACATCAATCCGTTCCTTTTAATGTGGAAACGGGCAAAGTGTCGCTTGATCTGAAACCGTAGGATTTCTTAATCGTGGGGACACGGCGATTAAGTAAGTTATTGTTCGGAATAATTCCGTTCAATTATCTGTTCGGTGCTTTTCTTTAT
>JBDTZT010000630.1:0-3161 GCA_040005005.1 Actinomycetota bacterium | reverse complement strand
GCCGGATAGAGTGCGCCGAAAAGACTTCCGCCGACGGCAATCGCGATTGCCGTTAAAATCCAATTCCGGCTGAATTCAAACTGCAAATCAAAACTTATTTGGATGACGTAAGCAGCGAGAAACGAAACGGCGAAACCAAGCAGCACGCCGAATACGCCAATCATTAACGCTTCGCCTTCAATGACGCGGATAATGAACGGTTTTGACGCGCCCAAAGATTTCAAAATGCCGATTTCCTTACGCCGCTCGGTAATCGTCGTGTACATCGAAAGCAGAACGAAAATCGTCGAAACAAACGCGCCGAGTCCGACGAGAACTTTTAGAAAAAGGTTCAAAGCCGGAATTCTCTCCTGCGCGTCAATTATCAAATCTCGCGTTAGGTTGATTTTATTGCCGGGCAGAGTTTGATTAATCTTTTGGGCAACTTCGTCAACATTCGCGCCGTCTTTGATCTTGACCAAAATGTAAGTGCATTTGTCGGTTTCGAGTGCGCTCTGCATTGCGGCGAGCGACATTTTTATCCGTGCGCCCGACGGCGGCGCAAAAATCCCGACAGCCGTGTAATTTCTACCGAAAATCTCAACTTTATCGCCAAGCGTGACATTTTGGTCTTTGACGTATCGTTCATCGAGAATTACTTCGTCGTTGGCAGTCGCGGCGCGTCCCGCGACGAGCTGCATCTCGTTCATTTCGGCGAACGGTTGCCATTCAACGCCGTCAATCTGCTGAATTCCCCAACGCTGATTGGCGTTCGGAGTAATGTAGCGAATGACGGGAACGGTTGACGCAACGCCTTCGATTTCCAGTAATTTTTTGGCGTAAGCCGTCGAAACCGAGGCGTTTGAACTTGTCAATTCCATCGCGCCCGGTCGCGTGAAAACGATTTCCGCCTTCCAGTTTGAAGCGCGGCGCGCCATATCGTTTGACATTCCGCGAGCCAAACCTGTGAACAAAATAACTAAAATAACGCCCAACGCCACGCCGATAACACTAATCAGCGTGCGAAACGGGCGAACTCTTAAATTTGCTAAAACTAATTCGAGCATTTATTGATTATAAGATTCCTTTGGCAAAATCAAAATTTTTCGCTTTCTCAATATCCGTAAATAAATCTTTGCGCTTTTGAAAATCGGCATACATACGATCATAAGCGGCAAAAAGATTGTCGGTTGATTTTTCGCGTGTGTTATCGAGTGCGGTCAGAATTGCGTTGTTGACTTTGCGGGCGCGCAGGTTCGGATTTTCAATAATTTCGCGCACCGCTTGGGCAAAATTTGCGCCGGTCGGTTTGACGAGCCACGCGTTTTCGTCCGTCGCATATGAAAGAATTCCGCCGGAATCGGGCGCCAGGGTCGGCGCACCCGAAGCCATCGCTTCGAGCGGCGCGATGCCGAACGGTTCTTTCGGATTCGGATGCACGAAAACGTCCGCATTGGCGTAATAATCTGCGAGAATTTCTTTGTCGAGATGTCCGAGCAGGACGATCTTACCGGGAAAATTCTTCGCGGTTTCTTCTTTGAGAAAATCTTCCTGCGGTCCGGCACCGGCAACAATTAAACGATAATCGTGCATTGAATCCTGCGCGAGAAACTTCATCATTTCAACGAGCAGACCAATATTTTTTTCGGGCGAAATGCGTCCGGCGTAAAGCAACACGACCGAATCGGCGGGGATTTTCGCCGCCTCGCGCATTTGTTTTTTGACCGTTTCGCTTTTTCTGCTCGCGCGAAAAACTTCCGCGTTGACGCCGCGCGGACAAACATAAATTCGTTCTTCGACGGGAATTCGCGGAGCTTTGAAAAACTGCCACGATTTGTTGAAAAACCAATCCGAACGGCTTTTGTTTTCCTCTTTTTTGTAGGCTTTATAAAATTCCTGCGCCGTATAGAACGAATTGGCGATATGAAAATCGAAAATCGCGAGCGTGTAATTGCCGACGATGCGCCGCGCCAGCCATTCACCGATTGTGCCTTTCGACATAAACGAAGCAATGTTGTCGTCCATTCTTTCCGCGCTGAAATGAACGAGCAGCGGACGACCGAGCTGTTTGAATTTACCGATGCGAATCATTGCGCCGAGCATTGAAATCGTGTATTTATCGGTAACTTCGATTAAATCAGGTTTTTCCTCGAGCAGAATTTTGCGGATCAGCGAATCGTTCGGCATATATTGCCAAGGCAGAATCAGACGATAACGTTTGTCGAAAATCGGTGAATATTTGGCGGGAACATAATAGATTTTGGCGAATTTATTAACTTCTTCCGTCGTCTCTTTTTCGCCCGGAACAATCAGTCGAACATATCTTTGGTGGCGTTCGGCGGCGGCGAGCAGATTGTTAAAACTCGTACTGATGCCGCCCGAATTTTTGTGGTAGTAATTTGTGATATGAACTGATTTTAATGCCTGTTTATTCACGGTTGTTTGTTTTTTCGAAGACCCGCAAGGAGCGAAACCGAGACACAGAAAACCATTACAATAATGCCGTCAATTGCCCAATAATTTAACCAGGGAAGCGTTTGACCGCCGCGATACGTCCAGGTAAATTTGTTCGTGACTGCCCAACAAATCATCTGCGAAAAAACGCCGAATCCCAAAACGCTTAAAAATGCGGGGATAATTTCATTACGCCGGAGCATCGCCGCAATTTCGTGGGGAATAAAAGCCATAAAATCATAAACCATCAGCGGCATCCGGATAATGTCGCTGAGCAGCGATTTACTGTCCGCTTCGCCGACGATCATCACATTGCGGCGCATAATAAATAAACTGAATAAGGCGGAAAGAACTGAAACGCAGATTGAGCGAATAATGCCTTCAAAGTGGTCGTCTGTCGCCGTAAAATAGGCGAAACTGAATTGAAGAATAAATTCAAGCAGATGGCTGATGACCGGAACAATCAATAAAATGGTCAATAATGCTTTCCAAGCCGGTTCAACGCGCCGAAACGACTGTATCAATGCACCACCGATTCCGGCAAATAAAAAACGGAAAATGAATTGCGCCAATGCCGCGCCGAGCGCGAGTTTCAAACTTTCTTTGCTAAGCAAATAAGTAACCAAAAAAATTGGCGCCCGAAGTCCACCGCTTAAAATTGCGCCTTTATAATTCCAGTGCCGAATAAATATGCCCGGATCGCGCAAAAGACCCGCCCAAGCCTCGCC
>JBDTZT010000059.1:0-10668 GCA_040005005.1 Actinomycetota bacterium | reverse complement strand
AATTTAACCCAATTCGGTCCGGCAAACACCGTGACGGTTACTGAAACCAGTTTAGCAAGCGGATATTCGCTGACTGCTATTACCTGCCACTCAGATGTCTTAAACAATAACACCATAAATGTTCAGAGCCGTTTTGTCACAATCCTGCTTGAAGATACCGAAAACGTGGTCTGCACATTTGTTAATGCCGTGACGACAGCAGCTTCGGTTTCCATTAGCGGTTCGATAACGGATGAATTAGGACAGGCAGTTCCGCGCACTTCGGTGACAATTCTCAATACAACGACAGGGGAAACTCAGCGTGCCTCTAGTAATTCATTTGGGAAATATCGTTTTGACAATCTGGTGGTTGGCGATTTTTATATCATCACCGTCGCCAACAAAAAATATGTGTTTAGTCCCGATACACAATCTTTTGTTCTCAATGATGCGGTCGAAAACCTGAACTTTACGGCAACATCTCCGTAGTTCATAAATCCAGCAAACAAAAAGCCGGCCTTCTGTGAAGAATGCCGGCTTTTTTATTTAGCTTCTAATCATGCTAAATATCGTAATACATCGAAAATTCGAGTGGATGCGGACGCAGACGAAGCGGTTGAATTTCATTCTCGCGCTTGTATTTTATCCAACGCTCAATCATCGAAGTCGAGAAAACATCGCCTTTCAATAAAAATTCGTGATCGTTCTCGAGTGCAATCAGGGCTTCGTCAAGACTGCCCGGCAACGACGGAACATCTTTTAGCTCTTCAGGCGATAAATCATAAATATCTTTGTCGAGCGGTTCGCCCGGATCAATCCGGTTTTGAATGCCGTCGAGTCCGGCCATCAGCAACGCCGCAAACGTGATATACGGATTGCACGACGGGTCGGGCGGACGAAATTCGAGCCGTTTGGCTTTGGGGCTCTGCGAGAACATCGGAATCCGAACTGCCGCCGAACGGTTTCGCGCCGAATATGCCAGATTAACCGGAGCTTCAAAACCCGGCACCAACCGTTTGTAGCTGTTTGTCGTCGGAGCGGCAAAAGCAATCAGCGCGGGCGCATGTTTCAGCAAACCGCCGATGTAAAATTTCGCCATCTCTGACAAACCGGCGTATTGGTCGCCGCCGAAAAGCGGATTTCCGTCCTTCCACAGTGATTGGTGGCAGTGCATTCCCGAACCATTATCGCCATAAACCGGTTTCGGCATAAAGGTTGCCGTTTTACCGTGGGCGTGAGCCGTGTTTTTGACGACGTATTTAAAAAGCATCAAATTGTCCGCCGTGTGCAGAAGATTTGAATATTTGAAATCAATTTCACATTGTCCGGCAGTCGCCACTTCGTGGTGATGACATTCGACATTAATTCCTACTTCACCCAAAATCGTTGAAATCGCGTTTCGCAAATCAATCAGTGTGTCAACGGGTGCAACCGGAACATAGCCTTCCTTCGATCGAATATGAAAACCGAGATTCGGCGACATTTCAGTGCTTTGCCGTCCCGAATTCCAGTGTCCTTCTTCAGAATTCACAGTATATCCGGCGGAATTTTGATTGTTGTGATATTGCGCCTCGTCAAATACGAAAAATTCGGCTTCCGGTCCGACGTAGATCGTATCGGCGAGTCCGGTAAATTTCAGATAGCTTTCGGCGCGAACCGCAACTGAGCGCGGGTCGAGTCCGTAACCTTCTTTGGTAATCGGGTCAACGACATTGGCGATCAAACAAATCGTTGTGTCTTCGGTAAACGGGTCAACCCAACAGCGCGACGGGTCGGGAATCAAAAGCATGTCCGATTCGTTGATTGCCGCCCAGCCGCGAAGGCTCGATGCGTCAAATCCGAATCCGTCTTCAAAACTGTCTTCGGTTAATTGGTCAATTGGAAAAGTTAAGTGATGCCACGAACCGATCAAATCCGTGAAACGCACGGATACAAATCGCGCACCTTGATCGGCGGCGTAAGTTAATATATTTTTAGCGTTCATTAAGTCTCCTGAATTTGCTTGTTATTAAAGATCTATCGGGGAAGATGGCACTTTTTTACACACAAATTTCAGAAAGGATTTTACACTACCGGGTGGCAACTTCAAAATGAAGTTTTCGATAATTCGGAGTTTTGAAAATTAATATTTTAGCGAAAAATTACTGGTGATATACTTCAACTTTTTCATTCGAAGCAAATCCGACCGACTTCCCGTTGGTATTTATCAGATGAACTTTTTTAAAGCCTTTTCCGTTCCCGCTGTCCAGAATTTTCTTCAGCAAATCTTCTTTCTTTTCACTATTCAGATTTTCCCACGAAGCTAAAGTTATCCCGAAAAAGGTTTCGTCGGTAATGCGGGCGGTTTGAATGTAATCTTTCATCACGGAATTTTCCAAACTTACCTTTACAACCCCCGGCGAAACTTTGGTTGTTTCCTGAGTTTCATATTCGGCCCAAAAGTAAAGTCCGCTACAAACCAAAACCGTCAAAATCGTTGCCGCCAACAACCATTTATTGACTGAATACAATTTGTTCCGCGGCTTTTTCGCAATTCTGACCGAAGTTCTTTCCTGCTGTTTGACTGACACTTCGACGATTTCCGCAGATTTTCTTTGTTCGTTTTTTTCGCGGAGCAATTCGACCAGTTGAAGTGTTTTTCCGGTCGCGTCGGAAATTGCCTGATCGTGAAGAAATCCATATTTTTCCTCAATGCTCGACGAACTGGAATTTTCCTTTTCCTTTTGCAGTAAATCAATATAACGGTTGCCGATGCGGATATTCGATTCGATTGCCGAGACCGCCACCAGCGGGGCAAAGAAATTTTCCTGACAGCTTTCCTTAAAAGCCCGCAGACGATTGAAAAAATCATTTGTAATTATTTCTTCAAAGCTGTTTGTGTTTTCGGCTTCCGTGATGAAATCTTCAAACTTTAGTTTTGAAATGAGAATTTCCGAATCTTGTTCATCGGATGAATAAAGCTGAATGCTCGACCAATCCGAATAAAGTTCTTTGAGCTGCTGAATCATTTCCTCATGAGTCAGCAGCAATTCTCTTTGGTCATATTCGATTTCCCGACTAAAAAGCCGTGTCATCACAAGATCGAATTTACTCCGCACCGACTCGGAATACGGCGAATTTCGATAAAAACGCGCCAGCGAAATCAGAGCTTGGGCGCTTAACGCCGGTCGGGTTGTTTCGCAATAACGGCGCAGATGGGCAACCGTAATATTTTTGTCGCGGTGCGAAAGTGCGGAATACCAGTTTTCGGTTTCCTGCATCAGACGAAATTCCGCCTGGGCGTGTTCGGTAGTGGTCGGATCGTGGGCAATCTGTATAAAATCGTGCAAAACCAATTTGACGGGTAAATCGTCATATGGCTCCGGCACTGTTTTCATCTGTTCGCGCTCAACACAAGAAATTACGTGTTCGACCATCTGCAAACCGGTTACTTCGTCCATCGCCCGTTTACGAAAATATTCCTTTTCGCTGACGCGTCTTTCGGTTCTTTCAACTTCGTAATACGGTTTGGTTGATTCAGAATTACCTTCGAGTTGCGATTCGGTTGTAAATAAATCTGTATTGGCAAGCAATATCGGTTCCGCTGAAAATTCCACTTCTTCCGCCGGATAAACTTCTTCGGCAGGCAAAAATTCTGCTTTCTGCAGATCGGCTCCGTCTAATTTTGAGTGTTCAAATGACTCGCCAGAGAGCGGTGATGTTTCAAAGTCGGCGACGGCCTTGAAATGAGAATTTTCCGCCGCCCGCTGTTCGGCTCGAATATTTTCGGCATCGGTCTTTTCTTTATGAATCTCGATAACCGTTGCCTCAAGCAGTTGCTCTTCCTTCAGTTCTTCTATTAAGTCTTCAAATATGCTCATTTTAAGTAAGATTGGAATTTCAAATTTACTGACATTGTGTGGGATTGATTCTAAAATCGTCTAATGGTTTTTTTAATGCAGCGAGAAATTGGGAGATTATATTTTATCAGTTATGGTGTAACTTGAATAATTTCACCAGTTTGAGTAACTCTGTAGACATATGGTGTTCCATCACTTCCGTTTATTCCACTGGCAGTAATCACGTAGCTGTCTCGTAATTCAATATTTGTCGGAGTTAAGGGACTCATTTCATAAACAAATCTGCCTTTGATGAGACCTGAACCAGACGGTATCCCAAAACCGTTTGTTTGTATTGCATTTAATTCACTTAAACGACCGAATCTGCTGTTTTGCGAAAAATAACTGACCTGGGCAGTAGAGATTGTTCTTAAGGTTGCATACGCGGCACCGTTATCGGCAGCCTTGATGCCTTTTTGAAAAGACGGAATACCAAAAGCCGCAATAATTCCAATAATGGTAATAACTAAAAGTAGTTCGATCAACGAAAATCCGCTTTGATTATTTATTTTCATTTTTTTCACCTCCCGGAGAAGTAACTTAAACTTGTAAAACTGACAATTTTTGTTACATCTTTTTTGACAAGTTTCGACAATTTTTTTTAGCGAATTCATTTATGATTTCTTATAAACTCTGCATTTACTTTATTTATCGCCAAAACAGTAAATTTCAACAAACTTGCCGATTATTTGAAAGTGCAATGATTGTGCCACAAATTCAGACAAAATGCTCCAACTTTTGCTTTCTTATTTTTCCGCCAAAAAAAAATAATTGTTGTTCTGGATTTTGTTTTTTGTTAAATTTTTTATAGGCTATAGATTTTTATCACATTTACTCAGAAATTCTGAGGAAATATTTTTTCGGAGAAAAACAAATTGAGTGCAGTTATCGAACAGACGATAGAAACTTACGGAATTGATAATTGGGGCGCAGGTTATTTCGGTGTTAATCGGAAAGGCAATTTAATTGTCCGCCCTTTCGAAAACGATACCCACTCGGCGGATGTCAAGGAAATTATCGAAGATTTAAAAAAACGCGGAATCAATCCGCCGATTCTTTTACGCTTTCCGCAACTGCTGGTCGGGCAAATCCGCAAACTTCAAACAGCTTTCCGCAAATCAATCAAAGAATTTGAATATAACGGCAGCCATATGTGCGTGTTTCCGATGAAGGTCAATCAAAACCGCGCCGTCATCGAAGAATATTTGCGCGAGGGTTCACGCTATAATTTCGGACTCGAAGCCGGTTCGAAAGCCGAACTTTATGCCGCGCTGGCAATGGAGCAAGCCGATGATAGTTTGCTGGTGCTGAACGGTTTTAAGGACAAAGACTTTATCGAACTCGCTTTTACGGGTGCCCAAGCGGGAAAAAATGTCGTGATTGTCATCGAAAAATTAAGTGAACTCGATCACACCTTAAATCTCGCCGTAGAACTTGCTGCCGAAAGACCCGATGTAAAACTGCCGATGGTCGGGGTGCGCGTTAAACTTTATTCAAAAGGCTCGGGCAAATGGGAAAAATCGGGCGGCGAAGCGGCCAAATTCGGTTTGACGACGACAGAAATTCTGGAAGTTATCCGCCGTCTTCAGGAGGCCGGAAAAATCGAAATGCTGAACCTTCTGCATTTCCATATCGGTTCGCAACTGACTGACATCAAACGCATTAAAAATGCAATGAAGGAAGCCGCGCGGACTTACGCGAAAATCCGAAAAATGAATATTCCGATTCAGTATTTGGATGTCGGCGGCGGAATGGCGGTTGATTACGACGGCTCAAAAACGGCTTTTGAATCTTCGGCAAACTACAACGCGCAGGAATTTGCCAATGATGTGGTTTATGTTATCAAAACGGTTTGCGACGACGAAAATGTTCCGCATCCAACGATTATTCAAGAATCGGGACGTTATCTTTCGGCTTATCACGCGATTTTGGTCACCAATATTCAGGACGAAATTGAAACTGTGGTTGAGGACATAAACACGCCGATCACGGTCGAAATCAACGACACGCAGGTTGTCAAGGAACTCTACGATCTCCGCGAAACCATCAACGTCAAAAATCACCGTGAATATTATCACGACGCGCTCGAACACCGCGAAGAGCTTTTTCAAATGTTCAATCTCGGTTTGATTTCGCTCGAAGACAAAGGCAAAGGCGAAGTTCTGTTTTGGGATGTTTGCGAAAAAGCCGACGAATACGCCCAGCAGAAAAAATATGTTTCGGAAGAATTTGACGAACTGCGGCGACTTCTTTCGACCAAATATCTGGCAAATTTCAGCGTTTTTCGTTCGATGCCGGACAATTGGGCATTGGAGCAGCTGTTTCCAATTATTCCAATACATAGACTTAACAAAAAACCGACGGAATATGCTACGCTATGTGATATTACTTGTGATTCGGACGGCATTGTCGAAAAGTTCGTGGATTTGCACGATGTCAAGCCTGTTTTGGAGTTACACAAGTTAATCAAAGACGAGCCTTATTATTTGGCGATGTTGCTCGTCGGCGCTTATCAGGAAGTGATGGGCAACAATCATAATTTGTTCGGTGTGCCGCACGAAGCGCATATTCACATCGGCGAAGACGGACATATCATCAAAAAAGTTATCCAGGGCGCGACGCTTGGCGATTCATTGGCGACCGTGCGCTATGATGCAACGCAGCTGCACGACCAGTTTCGCCGAATCGTCCAGCAAAAAATAAAAGACGGCGATCTGTCATCGAAAGACGGTCATCAATTAATCGAGTTTTACGAAGGTCAGATCGATGCATATACGTATCTGTCACCCAACGGCAATTAGGATTTATGACAACTGAAATTAAATGCCCGAAATGCGGAACCTATATGAGAGAGGGTTTCGTACTCGACCGGGGAGATTCTAACGTAAAACTGACCTCATGCTGGATCGAAGGAGAACCCGAAAAATCATTCTGGTCAGGTCTCAAAACCTCCGAACGCGAAGCCTTCCGCGTTCAGGCATTTCGTTGCCCCGCTTGTAATTTTTTGGAATTTTACACGGCCGAACAAGTTTATATTTAGCGATTTATTATTAGTTTATTGGAGAAATTATGGCTACTCAGAAAAAATCAAAGTCTTCAAAGTTTTTAACCGTGCCAACCCGTCCGATTCCGGTTGACCGCGACCGTTCCGTCGCCGGTCTTTTGGAAAAGATGGAAGGAGCGGGCTTTGGAGCAAAACAACTGGCGGAAGCACACCGCATCTGGCTCGATATGCTCGACGATAATTCGACGATTTATCTTTGCGGTTCGGGCAATCTGATTCCTTCGGGAATGCGCCGACTGCTGGCTTACGTCATCAAAAATCGTTTTGTTGACGTGATCGTGATGTCAGGAACGGTTCTTTTTCACGATATTCACGAAACGCTTGGGCGCAATCATTATCAGGCGCATCCTTCGATGTCCGATGAAGAACTTGACGCCTCGGAAGTGACGCGGATCGGCGATATGCTCGCGAACATTGATGAATATCACGAAGCGGACGAATGGATTGGCAGTGTGATCAATCAACTCGAGCAAGGACGCGCTTATTCGGTGCGTGAATTTTTGCATCTTTTAGGTCGCGAGCTTGCCGAAATCGCCCACGAAGACGGACTTTTAACCGCTGCCTTCAAATCTCGCGTGCCGGTTTTCTGTCCCGATATTCTGGCCAGCGAATTTTCAATCGGAATTGCGCGTTCACGTTTTGAAAAGAAAACCCAGTTCAATTTTGACATCACTCAAGACACCATGGAAATGATGCAAATTGCCAATCGAACGCGCAATTCGGGCATTATCACTCTGGGAAGCGTTTGTAGTCAGAAAATGGTCAATATGGCGGAAGTTTCGTCGTATATCACGCGCACCAATGCTCGCGGACACAAATATGCCGTTTCGATTACGACAGATTCCGTGCCGCTCGACATCCGCACGCCATCATTCAGCGGAACTCACACGCAGGTTTTCGGCAAACTTTTGCGCGGCGCAACAACGGCTTATGTTCCATCAGACCCGTCAATCGCGCTTCCGATGCTGATTACCGCCCTTTCGCAAACCGCCGCGAAATATATGAAAGGTCGCAAACGTCCGAATTTTTCGTTCAGCGGTAAAGACTTGGGAATTGATATTCCATAAACCGATTTGGGATTTCGGGATTCTGATTTGGGATTTCTTTTTAATAAGAATTCTTTTCAAATCCGCAATCGCCAATCCCAAATCCCAAATCCGATGAGTGAATCTGCTCGACTTCCGATGAATTTTGGCGGCATTGACGATGCGCGATATTCAAACTTTGAATCTTCCCGCGTCGTTGTTTTTCCTGTGTCTTACGAAGGCACTGTTTCATACGGCAGCGGCACGGGCAAAGGTGCCATGGCAATAATTGAGGCTTCGCGCAATATGGAACTTTACGAGGAAGAAACCGACGCGGAAGTTTATAAAATCGGTCTTCACACGCTCGAAGAATTTGCGCCCCGCAACACGCCGGATGCAATGATGAATGCGCTTTACGAGCAAACAAAAGTATTACTCAAAACGGAAAAATTTCTATGTATGATCGGTGCGGAACATTCCGTTTCGGCGCCGGTCATTCGCGCCCACGCCGAAAAATTTCATAATTTATCGGTTTTGCAAATTGACGCGCACGCCGATTTGCGCGACAGTTACGACGGAACGCCCCATTCGCACGCTTCGGTCATGGCGCGGGTCGTCAAAGATTTGCGGCTGCCTTCGGTGCAGGTTGGGATTCGTTCGATTTCGGCGGACGAAGCGCGTTCTCTGGCGGAAGGTTTACCGACGAAAATTTACTGGGCGAAAGATATTGTCGGGCGTACGGATTGGATTGCCGACGCGCTCGAATATCTGACTGAAAATGTTTATTTGACAATTGACATTGACGGGCTTGATCCGAGTCTGGTGCCGACGACCGGAAGGCCCGAACCAGGCGGACTCGGTTGGTATGAGACCTTGACTTTAATTCGCCAGCTTGCGAAAAATCGGCGCGTTGTCGGTATGGATTTAGTCGAGTTTTCAAAAACGGGAAATTATGACGCACCGGCTTTTCTTTGTGCTAAACTGATTTATAAATCGCTTGCCTATATTTTTCGGGATGAAACGCCGAAGGTTATCGGCGGAAGTTAAAAAACTCCGAACTTACGATATAATGGCAGCGTAATAGCTTTGTTCTTTTTTTAATCAACGCAGATTTAGAAAAAAATTTCCGATATGAGTTTTTGGAGATATTAAATATGAAAGTTAGAAATGTTTTGAGCATTTGGCTCATTTTTTCAGTCGCTGTGATTTCCGGTTGCCGGACAAATCTTTTCAGCGGCGACACACCCGCACCGGAAACCCAAAATCAACCCCAAACGCCGCCCGCACCTCTCGTGGTTGACGGGATGCGCACATCTTACGCCGATGTCGTCGAAAAAACTTCGCCCGCTGTCGTGCGGGTTGATTCCGAACGCAAGGCAAAAGTTCAACCGCAGCAATTTCCGTTCGGCGATGACGAGTTTTTCAAGCAATTTGTTCCGAAACAAGCTCCTCAACAACAGCGTCCGCAAGTTGAGCGCGGAACCGGCTCGGGCGTGATTGTCAATGCCGACGGTTCGGTTTTGACCAATTATCACGTTATTGACGGCGCGGAAAAAATCACCGTGCGGATGCAGGACGGCAAATCTTTTGAAGCAAAAGTCATCGGTTCTGATCAACCATCCGATCTGGCGGTTTTGAAAATCGAAGCGAGCAATCTTCCCTTTTTGACGCTTGGCAATTCGGATTCCGTCCGCGTCGGCGATATTGTTCTGGCAATCGGTAATCCGCTTGGCATCGGGCAAACCGTCACGGCGGGAATCATTTCCGCGAAAGGCCGGCGAACGGGTTTGAGTGATGGCAGTTTTGAAGATTTTCTCCAAACCGACGCGCCGATTAATCGCGGAAATTCAGGCGGTGCGCTGGTTAATCTGGCTGGTGAGCTGATCGGCATCAACTCGCAGATTTTATCATCCGGACAGAACGGCGGAAGCATCGGTATCGGCTTTTCGATTCCGTCGAATATGGCAAAATCCGTAATGGAACAGCTTTTGAAAGACGGTAAAGTTCATCGCGGAATGCTTGGCGTCAATATTCAAAATATTTCTGAAGATGTCGCGAAAAGTCTTGATTTAAAAGACACGAAAGGCATTCTCGTCAGCAATGTGCGCCCCGGAAGTTCGGCGGAAAAAGCCGGAATCAAACGCGGCGATATCATCACGGCAATCAATGGCGAAAAAATCGAGGACGGCAATGTTCTCCGCAACAAAGTTGCCTCAACCTTGCCCGGAACTGATATTAAATTAACAGTTATGCGCGATGGAAAAGAGCAAGAAATGATTGCCAAACTCGACGAATTTAATGTTGATGACGCCAAAAAAGAAAATCAGCAGGAAGAAAACAGTCCCGAAAGTTCACCGAAATCGAGCGGAAAACTCGGACTTGACCTGAAACCGGTGACGCCTGATGAAGCGAAAAAACTTCAACTTCCCAATGGCACAACGGGTTTACTCGTGACCGACGTTGACCAGAACGGTTCTGCCGCCGACGAAGGAATTGCCCGCGGCGACGTGATTTTAGAAGTCAACCGGCAACCTGTCGAAACGCTTGAAGAAATGCAGACGGCACTGGAAAAATCGGGCGACAAACCGATTCTGCTGCTCGTTGCCCGGCGCGGACAAGTAAGTTATTTAACCGTCAAGCCTAAATAATTTTTACAATCCGAAACTCAAAAACAGCCTTCGATTAAATTAAACTTTATCGAAGGCTTCTTTTTTTCAATGCA